>NZ_JBSGZD010000093.1:0-27332 GCF_053610825.1 Streptomyces sp. NPDC054863
CACCATGGGCGCCGGGCGGCGACTGCGAGTCATATGCGCCGGGTGGTCGTCACCTCTTTCGTACGACCACGAAGTCGGCGAGCGCGGTGAGCTGCGCCCGTACCTCCTCCGGCATGTCGACACCGTGCAGCGCCTCGATGGCGACCGCATGCTGGCGGCGGGCCTCCTGGGCGGTCCACTCGCGTCCGCCTGCTTCTTCGATGAGGGCCGCCCTGGTGGCGAACTCCTCCTCGGAGAAGGTGTCGAAGTCTTGTGACTTGGCATCGGCGGCCAGCAGCTCGCCGAGCTTCTCGGACGCCGGGCCGCCCGCGGCGAGCGCGGCGACGACCGGCAGCGACTTCTTGCGCTGACGCAGGTCGCTCCAGGTCTGCTTGCCGGTGGAGTCCGGGTCGCCCCAGATGCCGAGCAGGTCGTCGACGGCCTGGAAGGCGAGGCCGAGGTGGTAGCCGTACGCCTCCAGGGTGTCGGCGGTCCTGTCGTCGGCCCCGCCGAGCACGGCGCCGATGGAGACGGCGCAGGCGAGGAGGGCGCCGGTCTTGTTGCCCTCCATCTCCAGGCACTCCTCGACGGTGACCCGGTCGCGGTGCTCGAAGGAGATGTCCTGTGCCTGACCGTCGATCAGCTTCCTGGTGGCGGTGGTGAGCCGGCGTGTCGCACGCCCCGCCTCGACCGTGCCGATCTCCAGCAGGAGCTCGTTGGCGAGCGCGAAGAGCGCGTCGCCGACGAGGATCGCCTGGGCCGGGCCGTGCACCTTCCACACGGTGTCGCGGTGCCTGCGCTGCTCGTCGCCGTCCATCAGGTCGTCGTGCAGCAGCGAGAAGTTGTGCACGAGTTCCACGGCCACCGCGCCGGGCACGCCGACCTCGGCCGTGGCGCCGGCCGCCTCCGCGGACAGCAGGGCGAGTGCGGGGCGGACGGCCTTGCCGCCGTCGCCGTCGGCGGGACGGCCCTGGGCGTCGATCCACCCGAAGTGGTAGGCCGCGACGGTGTCCATGGGCGGCGCGAGCCGGTCCACGGCGGCACGCAGCACCGGGGCGGACAAGGCCCTGCCGCGCTCCAACAGCGCCGCGATGTCCACGGTGTCGACAGCCGGGTTCGCCGGGGTCACAGGCTCTCCTCTTGTTCCAGTGCTGATGCTCATGCCGCCTCCAGGGGCGGAATTTCATAGGGGCGGCCGAGTGCGGAGAGCGCTGCTCCGGCGGCACCGAGGCCGCTGCGCACGGCGCTCTCCATGGTCGCGGGCCATCCGGTGTCGGTCCACGCGCCGGCCAGGTAGAGCCCCGGCGCACGGGTGCGCGTCCCGGGGCGCAGGCGCCCGACGCCGGGGGTGGGGGCGAACGTCGCGGTCCGCTCCCGGGTGACGAAGAAGTCCCGCACCCCGGCGCCGCGCGTGGCGGGCAGCAGCCGCTCCAGCTCGGGGAGGTACCGCTCCCTCAGCTCCGCGACGGGCAGGTCGATCTCGTCGCCCGCGTCCGACTGCGACAGTGCCAGGTACTGCCCGCCGCCGGTCAGCCCGGACGCCTCGGTGCGGTCGAAGACCCACTGCACGGGCGTGCCGAGTGCGGCGAAGAAGGGTTTCCGCAGGACCTTGCGGTCGTACACGACGTGGACGTTGAGGATCGGCGAGACGCCGATGTCCAGGAGCCGGTCGGGCTCGTCGAGCGCGCCCTTGGGCAGCAGGCCGTGCGTCTCCTTCTGCGGTACGGCGAGGACGACGGCGTCGGCGGTGATCAGCTCTCCGCCCGCCTCGACGACCCAGCTGCCGCTCTTCGTGCGGGACAGCGAGTCGGCCTTGGTGCGCAGTTCGGTGCGCACCCCTGCCGAGTCGAGTGCCTTGCGGGCCAGCGTGTCGTGCAGTTCGCCCAGCGGTACGTGCGCCCACCCGATGTCGGCTGCGCCCGGGTCGGAGAGCAGTCCGGTCTTGAAGACCTTGGCGGCGAGCCCGAGCGAGGCCCGCGGCGCCCTCACGTTGAGGGTGGCCACGCCGACCAGGTCCCAGAGCGCCTCGATCGTGCGGTCCGACTGTCCGTGCTTCCCGAGCCAGGTCGCGAAGTCGATGTCGTCCAGCGCGGGATCGGCCGGGTCGAGGCCGCCCAGCGCGAGCGCGGCCCGCCCCACGGACGCCCGTTCGGCGACCGACAGGTGCGGGTAGGTGGCGAGACTCGCGGCCAGGTGCAGCGGTACGGGCAGCGCGGTGCGCCGCAGCCGCCCGAGGCGGGGGCCGCGCGGTGCGCCGACGTCCAGTACGGGGACGTCCAGCCGGCGCTGCAGCGGCGCGAGTCCGGCGCCGTCGACCCGGTCCAGGAACCACCGGTAGGCGGTGCAGCAGCGCAGGTAGACGTGCTGTCCGTTGTCCACGGTGAGGTCGCCGCGCCGGAAGGAGAACACGAGGCCGCCGAGCCGGGGCCGCCCTTCGAGCAGGGTGACCCGCACGCCGGCGTCCGCCAGTTCGAGTGCCGCGGTGACTCCAGCGAGGCCGCCGCCGATCACGACGGCGGTGGGCGCGGGCGTCCGCGGGGTGTGCGCGGGCGGCATGCTGTCGTGTGTCATGCGCCCTCCCCCGAACCGTCCGTGCAGCAGGCCCATCGGGCCGTTGCAGTCAGGGACGCGTCAGGCCACCGGAGGGTTGCGCACCGGTTCGACGAATTCCACGGATTCCCTGGGTTCCGTCGCTTGCACGACGATTCCGACGGTTTCACGTGAAACGCTCTTCCTGACCCCTTCAAGGACGCCTCCTGGCGGTCTGCCGGGAAATGTGACGCGCGTCGAGGCCGGAGAGCCCGCGCACGGCGACGTACGCCTTCTCGCGCCCCGGCAGCGAGACCCTGCCGCGCAGGACGGCCTCGGGGTCGCGCTCGATGCGGTCCAGGAGCCTGCGGTAGATGCCCGCCATGGCGGCCACGCAGGCGCCGCTGCGCCGGTCGAGGTGCGGCAGCAGCCGGTAGCCCTCGGCGAACAGGGTGCGGGCGCGCCGCACTTCGAAGTGCACGAGACCCGCGAAGTCGGACCCTGGCGGCGGCGTGGAACCGTGGAAGCCTTCCGCGCAGCCGAATTTGGCGAGGTCCTCGGCGGGCAGGTACGTACGCCCGTTTCCCGCGTCCTCGCGGACGTCCCGCAGGATGTTGGTGAGCTGCAGGGCGAGGCCGAGCGTATCGGCGTACTCGGGGGCGCGGTCCGCGTCCCGCGCGCCGGACGGCATGCCGAACACGCCGAGCGACAGCCGGCCGATGGCGCCCGCGACGCACCGGCAGTACACCTTCAGGTCGTCCCAGGTCTCGTACGTCGCCTCGTGGACGTCCATCAGGACGCCGTCGATCAGCTCGTCGAGCCCGCCGAGCGGGATCGGGAAGCGGCGGGCGGCATCGGTGAGCGCGACGGCCACCGGGTCGGTGTCGTCCTCCTCGATGTCTCCGGCGCTGATGCGGGCGAGCAGCGCCCGGGTCTCCCCGAGCCGCTTCTCCTTGACCTCCGGCGGCAGCGTGCCGTCGCCGATGTCGTCCACGCGCCGGGAGAAGGCGTAGAGCGCGGACATCGCGTTGCGCTTGTCGGTGGGCAGCAGCCGGATGCCGTACGCGAAGTTGCGTGCCTGCTGTCCGGTCACCGCCTCGCAGTAGCTGTACGCGGCGAGTACCGGTGCGGACATCTCGTCGAGTCCCTCCACGGTCCGGCTCACCCCTCTCTTCGCAGAGTCGCTCCCACTTCGCGCAGCAGACTGAGCTTGGTGGGCTTGGGCGGTCCAGGGAGTACGTCGAATCCGGCGGTGTGTACCGCCTTGAGGGCGGCGCGGCCACCGGCGACGAAACCGGCCAGCAGAAGCTTCAGTCTGCCGTGCACGCTACCCACGAGCGGGGGTCCTTCATTCAGGAGGCGGGAGGCGCGTTCTGCTTCGAATGCGATCAGTGAGCGCACCGAGGAGTTGGCGCTCGGTGCGGCAAGGTCCTTTTCGGACACGCGGAAGCGTTCCATGTCCTCGGCCGGGAGGTAGATGCGGTCCCTGGCCAGGTCCTCGGCGACGTCCTGGAGGTGCTCGACGATCTGGAGCGCCGTGCAGACGGCGTCGGAGCGGCGGACGCGTTCGGGGCTGGTGGTGCCGGTGAGGGCGAGGACGAGGCGGCCGACGGGGTTGGCGGACTTCTCGCAGTAGGCGAGCAGTTCGTCGTACGTGGCGTAGCGGGAGACCGTCTGGTCCTGCCGGTTGGCCTCGATCAGTCCGAGGAACGGCTCGGGGGTGAGGGTGCGGCGGCGGACGACCGGCTGGAGGGCGGCGAGCAGCGGGTGCCGGGGCGTTCCGTCGAAGACCCGGTGCAGGTCGGCCTCGAAGGCGTCCAGCATGGCGAGGCGGTCGTCGGTCTGCCCGGCCTCAAGACCGAGGAGTTCGGCGTCCCGGCCGCCGGGGGCGAGGTCGCCGTCGCCGATGTCGTCGACCAGGCGGGCGTATCCGTACACCGCCATCAGGTCGTCGCGCCAGGCGCGGGGCAGGAAGAAGGGGGCCACGGGGAAGTTCTCGTCCGCGGCCTTGTCGAGGGTGGTGCGCGCGGGGGCGCCGGGGCGCGCGTCCCGGACCGAGGTCATCGCCGACTGCCCTCCACGAGGACGGCGGATGCGTCTCGGAGCTGGAGTTTTTCCCAAGCCATTGCCGTCACACCTCCCGTTCTACACTGCTGACTCAAAACATCCCATTTCGGACACGCCGCCCACCGTCGGACGGCGGCGAGTGCTCTGGGACAGGGCCCCAGGGGGGCATTAGCCCCACTTGCCGCGAATCAGCACCGGTACAGCTTACGTTGTACAACGCGAAGCATCGCCGCGGGGTGTTGCGCGCATTACAACAACACTCCAATCCCTTCCAACCTTCCTCTGCAATGGGCCGGTTGGCGGATCGGCCGGATTCTGACGCCCCGTAGGACGCGCTCACAGTCGTACACAGCCGCAGGGCCCCCGCCGGTTCCGGCGGGGGCCCTGCGGCCGAATGGTGGTCGGCTACTTGCCGGTTTCCTTCTCGTACGCCTTGACGACTTCCTCGGTGGGGCCGTCCATCAGGAGCTCGCCCTTCTCCAGCCACAGGACGCGGTCGCAGGTGTCCCTGATCGACTTGTTGCTGTGGCTGACCAGGAAGACCGTGCCGGCCTCCTTGCGGAGTTCCCGGATCCTCTGCTCGGAGCGGATCTGGAACTTCCGGTCACCGGTGGCCAGGGCCTCGTCGATCATCAGGACGTCGTGGTCCTTGGCCGCCGCGATGGAGAACCGCAGCCGGGCCGCCATGCCGGACGAGTAGGTGCGCATGGGCAGGGTGATGAAGTCGCCCTTCTCGTTGATCCCGGAGAAGTCGACGATGTCCTGATAGCGCTCGCGGATCTGCTCGCGCGACATCCCCATGGCGAGACCGCCGAGGATGACGTTGCGCTCACCGGTCAGGTCGTTCATCAGAGCCGCGTTGACGCCGAGCAGCGAGGGCTGGCCGTCGGTGTAGACCTTGCCGCTCTCGGCGGGCAGCAGACCCGCGATGGCGCGCAGCAGCGTCGACTTGCCGGAACCGTTGGATCCGATCAGGCCGATGGCCTCGCCCCGGTAGGCCGTGAAGGACACCCCGCGCACGGCGTGCACCTTGCGGACACCGCGGGTGTCCTGCCCCTTCTTGCCCCGCACGATGCGGTTGAGGGCCGCGGTGGCACCGCCCTTGCCGCCGCCTCCGGTGTGCACGCGGTAGACGATGTGCACGTCGTCGGCGATGACCGTGGGGACGCGCCCCTGGTTGTTGTCCTCGGCGTTGTTGTCCTCAGCCACGGCCGTAACGCTCCTCAGCCTTCCAGAAGTACACGAAGCCGAGCCCTGCGAAGAGCACCGCCCAGATCACCGCGGCGGCCCAGACGTGCGGAGGCAGGTGCTCCGCCCCGTACCCGTCGATCAGTGCGAAGCGGACCAGGTCCATGTAGACGGCCGCCGGGTTCCACTGAAGGACGTCGGCGATCCAGGCCGGCTGCTCCTTCAGCTGTTCCGTGATGCTGAACATGACTCCGGAGGCGTACATCCAGGTCCGCATGATGAACGGCATCAGCTGGGCCAGGTCGGGGGTCTTGGCCCCCATCCTCGCCATGATCATCGCCAGGCCGGTGTTGAACAGGAACTGGAGCACCAGCACCGGGATCACCAACAGCCACGACAGGCGCGGGTAGTTGCCGAAGCAGACCACGATCACCAGCAGCACGATCATCGAGTACAGCAACTGCTGGAGCTGCTGCAACGAGAACGAGATCGGCAGTGACGCCCGCGGGAAGTGCAGCGCCCGCACCAGTCCCAGGTTCCCCGAGATGGCCCGCACGCCCGCCATCGCCGAGCTCTGGGTGAAGGTGAACACGAAGATGCCGGTGACCAGGAACGGAATGTAGACGTCCGTGGACATCCCCCGCCCGGCCTTCAGGATCAGCCCGAAGATCAGGAAGTAGACCAGTGCGTTGAGCAGCGGGGTCGCCACCTGCCACAGCTGGCCCAGCTTGGCCTGGCTGTACTGAGCCGCCAGCTTCGCCGAGGAGAAGGCCATGATGAAGTGGCGCCGACCCCACAACTGCCGTACGTACTCGGTGAATCCGGGGCGTGCGCCGCTCACCGAGAGGTCGTACTTGGCGGCGAGCTGCGCCGGGGTCAGGCCCTCGTCGGGAGAGGGAGGGGCGCTCATAGCGACCGCTCCGTCTTGGGAAGTGTCACTCACAAGTGGAAACTTTCGTCTTCAAAGATGCGCAAACCGGTCGGGCGCGGGAGCGCGGATGGCCGGGTACCAGGGGCAGGTCCGGTGCTCCTCGACCCGAGCTTGTCAGATGACGGGTGGTCGGCCCAGTCGGGTCAGCCGCCATACCGTACGCCACTTCATGGGGCGGCGCGGACCCGCGGGAGTGGTCCAGCCCTCCTTGAAGCCACCGAACCACGCCTTGAGTGCCTCTCCCGACGGGCGCCTGGCGAGAGTCAGCAGCAGCCACACCCCGACGTAGACGGGCACCAGCGGGGCGGGCAGGTTGCGGCGGGCCAGCCAGACCCGGTTGCGGGCCACCATGCGGTGGTACGTCGCGTGCCGGGCGGGCGAGGTGGTCGGGTGGTTGAGGACCATGTCCGCGCGGTAGTCGATCATCCAGCCCGCGTCGAGGGCCCGCCAGGCCAGGTCGGTCTCCTCGTGGGCGTAGAAGAACTCGTCCGGGAGTCCGCCGACCTCCGCGAGGACCTTCGTACGGACGGCGTTGGCGCCGCCCAGGAAGGTCGTCACGCGGGAGGAGCGCATCGGGTCGGAGGCGCGCAGCCTCGGGACGTGACGGCGTGCGGTGACGCCGGTGTCCGGGTCGGCGATGCGGAAGCTGATGATGCCGAGCCTCCGGTCGGCCTCGAAGGCCCGGCGGCACAGCTCGGCGGTGTCGGTGTTCGGCAGGAGGCCGTCGTCGTCCAGGAAGAGGAGGACGTCGACGTCGCAGCCGGACGGGCCGAAGGCCTCGATGCCGACGTTGCGGCCACCGGGGATGCCGAGGTTCTCGGGCAGGTCCACGGTGCGCACGCCGTCGGGGACGCCGGTGACGGGGGCGCCGTTGCCGACCACCACGATGTCGATCGGGTCGCCGTCCTGCTTGTGGACGGAGTCGATCAGGGCGAGCAGGTCGTCGGGGCGGGTGCCCATCGTGATGATGACCGCGCCGACCTTCAGGGGTGCGCCGGTCCTCAGGGGTGCACCGCCCCCGCCCGCGCTCACTTGAGCCTGCTGGAGGCGAGGATGGACACCAGGTGCAGCAGCGTCTGGAGCAGTGCGATGCCCGCGAAGACGGCGACGCCGAGCCGGGTGAAGAACAGGTCGTCACGGACCGCGTCGAAGACCGCCAGGACGAGGATCAGCAGCGATGCCTCGATGCCCAGGATCAGCCGGTGGAACTGGAGTCCGGCGGCGAGCTTGCGGGCCAGCGCCATCCCGGAGGAGCGCGGCACGCTCGCCGACTCCTGCACCGGCGGCTTGCCTCCCTGGTGGCGGGCGACGGCGACGAGGTCGGTCTCCGCCTTGATCAGGATGGCGCCGAGTGCGGCCAGCGTGCCGAGGAAGGCCCAGAGCCAGTCGATGCGTCCGGTGCCCCACAGGTCGGCGGCGCGCAGGCCGACGCCCACCAGTACCGCGGCGTCCGTGAGATAGGCGCCGACCCGGTCCAGGTAGACCCCGTTGAGCGAGAACTGCTTCTTCCAGCGGGCGACCTCGCCGTCGACGCAGTCGAGGAGGAGGTAGAGCTGGACGGCGACCACGCCGAGCACCGCGCCCCAGATGCCGGGCACCAGCAGGGCCGGTGCGGCGAGGACGCCGCAGACGGTCATGACGTACGTCAGCTGGTTGGGGGTGATCTTGGTGTTGACCACGTACCGGTCGACGCGCAGGGAGATCTCGCGCATGTACAGGCGCCCGCCCCAGTGCTCGCCGCTGCGCCGGTCCTTGACGCCTGCGGGGTGAACGACGGGACGGAGTTCAGCTACTGATGGTCGTCTTGACATAGTCGGCGTAAGCGTCCCTGATCTGGTCTGCGGACAGGTCGAGGTGTTCCAGGATGGTGAAGCGTCCCGGGCGGGTCTGGGGGGCGTACTCGACGGCCTGGACGAACTCGTCGACGGTGAAGCCGATGTCGCCGGGCAGTACGGGCAGTTCGTGTCTGCGCAGTACGTCGGCGAAGAGCGCGGCCTCCTCCCGGGCGCCGCGCAGGTACATGGCGAAGGCGGCGCCGATGGCGACCTGTTCGCCGTGCAGCGCGGAGCGCTTGGGGAAGAGCAGGTCGAAGGCGTGGCTGATCTCGTGGCAGCCGCCGGAGGCCGGGCGGCTGTCGCCCGCGACGGTCATCGAGATGCCGGTGAGCACCAGGCCTTCGGCGAGGACCTTGAGGAAGGCGTCGTCGCGGATGGTGCCGGGGTGGCGCAGGACGGCTTCGCCCGCCTGGCGGGCCATCGCGGCGGCGAGGCCGTCGATCGGGTCGCCGTGGACCTCGTGGGCGAGTTCCCAGTCGGCGACGCAGGAGATGTTGGAGATGGCGTCGCCGATCCCGGACCGTACGTAACGGTCGGGGGCCTGGCGGATCACGTCGAGGTCGATGACGACGGCGATCGGGGTGGGGACTCCGTAGGAGCCGCGCCCGTTGTCGTTGTCGAGGGTGGCGACCGGGGAGCAGAGGCCGTCGTGGGCGAGGTTCGTGGCGACCGCGACCATGGGCAGGCCCACGCGGGCGGCGGCGTACTTGGCGACGTCGATGATCTTGCCGCCGCCGAGGCCGACGACCGCGTCGTAGCGCTGCTTGCCCTTGATGTCGTCGGCGAGCTTGACGGCGGAGTCGATCGTTCCGTCGGCGACCGGGTACCAGTCGGCGTCCGGGAGGACCGGGGCGAGCCGCTCGCGCAGGGCCTGGCCCGAGCCGCCGCTGATGGCGATGGCCAGGCAGCCCGAGCCGGAGATCCGCTGGTCCGCCAGGAGGCCGGCGAGGTCGTCCAGGGCGCCCCTGGAGATGTCGACGGTGAGCGGTGAGGGGATCAGTCGGGTCAGTACAGGCACGCGATCTCCCGGCCCTTGGCGAGGTCTTCGTGGTTGTCGATCTCGACCCACTTGACGTCACCGATCGGGGCCACGTCGATCTGGAAGCCGCGGTTGACGAGCTCCTGGTAGCCGTCCTCGTAGTAGAGGTCGGGGTCCCGCTCGAAGGTCACCTTGAGGGCGTCGGCCAGCTCGTCGGCGGCCTCGCCCTCGATGAGGGTGACGCCGATGTACTCACCGGTGGCCGTCGCCGGGTCCATCAGCTTGGTGATCTCCTGGACGCCCTTGTCGGGGTCCACGACCACCTTCATCTCCTCGTCGGCGAGCTGCTTCACCGTGTCGAGCGCGAGGATGATCTTCTTGCCGTCGCCGCGGGCGGCGAGCAGGGTCTTCTCGACGGAGACGGGGTGCACGGTGTCGCCGTTGGCGAGGATCACCGTGTGCCGGATCGAGTCGCGACCGCACCACAGGGAGTAGGCGTTGTTCCACTCCTCGGCCTTGTCGTTGTCGATCAGGGTGATGCTGAGGCCGTACTTGGCCTCCAGGGCGGCCTTGCGGTCGTAGACGGCTTCCTTGCGGTAGCCGACGATGATCGCGACGTCGGTGAGGCCGATCTCGGCGAAGTTGCCGAGCGTGAGGTCGAGGATGGTGGTGTCACCGTCCACGGGCACGAGGGCCTTGGGCAGCGTGTCGGTGTAGGGGCGCAGACGCCGTCCGGCGCCCGCCGCCAGTACCAGGCCGATCATGCGGGTTCTCCTTCGTCGTGTACTGCGGGTGCTCCCGATGAGACCCAGAAACGGATGCTCTCGGCGCCCGCCACCAGGGCGATGGCCACGGCAAGCACCGTGAGCGCGAGGGGGAGGTCGATGGTTGCCGACAGGGCGGCGAGCACGGCCACCAGCAGCGTGCGGCCCTCGTGGCCGCCGACCGCGCGCACCAGCCAGCCGGGCGGCGCGCCGGTGCCGCCCTTGATGCGGTACACCGTGTCGTAGTGATGGTAGGCGACCGCCGCGACCAGCCCGAATGCGGCGGGCAGGGCCCCCGGGACGTCCGCCCGGACCGCGAGGATCAGGATCGTGCAGTACTCGGCGACCCGGAAGAAGGGCGGCGCCAGCCAGTCGAGGGCGCCCTTGAGGGGGGCCGCGACGGCGAGACCGCTGAGGAAGGCGTAGAGGACGGCGGCGCCGACGAAGGTCCAGGTGCCGCCGGAGAGCAGGGCGCCGGCCAGCAGGACCGCCGTGGCGACAAAGGCCAGTACGGGGGCCAGGAAGCCGCCGCCCGACCTGCGGGCCGCGCCCTTGGCCACGGATTCGGCGAGCGGCCCCGAGTCGGCCAGGTCCGCCAGCGCCTGGGCGGCGCGGTCGGTGCGGGTGGCGCGCCTGGTCAGCGAGCGCAGGACGCGGCCGGCCGTGGTGTAGCAGGCGGCGAAGGCGCAGCCGACGAGGAGTGCGTAGAAGACGGTGCGGGGGGTGGTGACGGCCGTGAGGACGGCGATCATGGCCCAGCGCTCGCCGATCGGCAGGACTATCATCCGGCGCACCCAGACCGTCCAGCCGACGCTGTCGAGCTTTCCGGAGAGGGCGGCGGTAGGGCTGGTGTTGCCGGTGGCGTCGTGGTTGGCCTCGTTGAAGGAGAAGTCCACGACGTGCCGGCAGGTCTGCAGGACCATCGCGCCGAGGGCGAGGGCCCACACGTCGTCGCCGCCGCGGATCGCGCCGAGGGCGAGGCCCGCGTAGTAGGCGTACTCCTTGGCCCGGTCGAAGGTGGCGTCGAGCCAGGCGCCCATCGTCGAGTACTGGAGCGAGTAGCGGGCGAGCTGCCCGTCGGTGCAGTCCAGGACGAAGGAGAAGAGCAGCAGCAGCCCGGCGGCGACGTAGCCGCCCCGGGTGCCGGTCGCCGCGCAGCCCGCCGCGACGAGCGCGGTGATCAGCGAGGCGGTGGTGACCTGGTTCGGGGTGAAGCCGCGGCGTGCGCACCAGCGGGCGAGGTAGCGGGAGTACGGGCTGATGCAGTACGTGGTGAAGAACCCGTCGCGGGACTTCACGGCCGTACGCAGCCGGATCGCCTCGTCGTCGACGGCGGCGACGGCCTGCTCGGCCTCCGTACGGGAGACCTGGTCGGCCGGGACGGCCGCGACGAGCGCACCGAGTTCGGGGCGCTGTACGGCAGTGCCTTCGGCTTCGAGTGCGTCGGCGACCGCGTCGGGCGAACCCGGTGCCGTACGCAGCGCGAGGCTGAGTGCGCGTCTGGCCTCGGGCTGGGCGGTGAACGCCCCGGGGACGGCCGCCGCCGGGAAGCGGGGGTCGGTCAGGCCCAGGCGCAGCGAGTGCACGTGGCCGACGAAGCGGGGGTCGACGAGGGCGACGCGCTCACCGGAGGGCGTCTCGTCGAGGAGTTTCGCTGCTTCACGAGGATCGGCGGCGGACCGCACGTCGAAGCCCAGCGACCGCAGATCGCCTTCGAGCGACGATCCGGGTACCGGCGGGCCGGTGAGGATGGCGGTCGACAGACGAACTCACTCCTTGAGCAATGGCTGCGTGCATGACTGCGTGCGCGGCTTCGGAATTCCGCACGGTGCGCCCGCACAGGGGCGGCCGGGGCGGCATCGGCAGAGGCTATCGGATGAACGGAAGCGGGATTTCACTGCCCGTTCAGGCTTCTGCCGGGGCCGGGCCGGTCAGCCGTGCGGCCGGCGCGATCATCATCGTCGATCACCGGCCCGCCCCACAAACCGCGTGCGGAGCGGTGCTCGCGGGCCCGCTCTCCACCGGCTCGTACACCGCTTGAGGTGATCGGCCCAACGCTCTGACCTGGGCTCATTTCCGCAGGTCAGAGCACATGACAACGGTGTTCAGTCCCGGCTTGCTCATACCCCCCTCCCGTAGTTCACTGAGGCGGAAGGACCGATCGTTTCGCCATGTCTCAGGAGGGGCTTTTCATGGGGGCTGGGCACAATCACGGGCACTCGCACGGTGGGCAGCCGCCCACCGGAACCGCGGCTGCCGCCTACAAGGGGCGGCTTCGAATAGCCCTCGGCATCACTCTGAGTGTGATGGTCGTCGAGATCGTCGGTGGTCTGCTGTCCGATTCCCTCGCCCTGATCGCGGACGCCGCGCACATGGCGACGGACGCGCTCGGTCTGGCGATGGCGCTCCTGGCGATCCACTTCGCCAACCGGCCGGCCACCCGGAACGCCACCTTCGGGTACGCCCGTGCCGAGATCCTCGCCGCGCTGGCGAACTGTCTGCTGCTGCTCGGCGTCGGCGGATACGTACTGATCGAGGCCGTCGAGCGGTTCATCACGCCGACCGAGACCAAGGGCGGGCTGGCGATCGTCTTCGCCCTCGTCGGCCTGGTCGCCAACATGATCTCGCTGTCGCTGCTGGTCAAGGGCCAGAAGGACAGCCTCAATGTGCGCGGCGCCTATCTGGAGGTGCTCGCGGACGCGCTCGGTTCGGTGACCGTGCTGGTCTCGGCGGGCATCATCCTGGCGACGGGCTGGAGCTACGCGGACCCGATCGCCTCGCTCGTGATCGGCCTGATGATCGTCCCGAGGACGGTGAAGCTGCTGCGCGAGACCCTCTCCGTGCTGCTGGAGACGGCGCCCAAGGGCGTGGACATGAGCGAGGTGCGCGAGCACATTCTGCGGACGCCGGGTGTGGAGGACGTGCACGATCTGCACGCCTGGACGATCACGTCGGGGATGCCGGTGCTGTCCGCGCACGTGGTGGTCGGCCAGGACCTGCTGGACTCGGTCGGGCACGAGAAGGTGCTGCACGAGCTGCAGGGGTGCCTCGGGGACCACTTCGACGTCGAGCACTGCACGTTCCAACTGGAGCCGAGCGGCCATGCGGCGCACGAGGTGAAGCTCTGCCACTGATGAATTCCCGGGGCACTGTCGCTGTCCGCTGTTAAGGTGACCGAAGAGACGTTCGGTCTCGGACGAACTGTGATGGAGAAGGGTGATGAGTTGATGACTGTCGCGATGCCCGCTGCTTCCCGTGGCACACGGTCCATCCTCATTTCCCGGGCCCTCGGCTGATTCTTCCTCCGCGGGCCCCTTTCCTTCCAAGGGATCCACGTTGTCCGACCACGTCATCTTCGACGCCTTCATGACGCTGCACCGCGGCCTGCCCAGGCAGAGCCCCGGTTCCGACGCCACCACCCGGCGTTTCCTCTCCCTCGCCTCCCTCGCGGGGCAGCTCCCCGAGCAGCCGCGCGTCCTCGACCTGGGCTGCGGCCCGGGCCGGGCCGCGCTGCTGCTGGCCGCCGAGTGCGGTGCGCGGGTCACCGCCGTCGACCTCTACGAGCCGTTCCTCGACGAGCTCCGGGAAGCCGCCGGGGCCCGTGGGCTCGGCGACTCGATCCGTACCGTCAACGCCGACATGGGCACGCTCGAAGGCCCCGCCTTCGAGGACGGGTCGTACGACCTGGTGTGGGCCGAGGGAGCGGCGTACAACATCGGCTTCGACACCGCCCTGGCGCGGTGGAAGCGGCTGCTCGCCCCCGGCGGCGTGCTGGTCGTCTCGGAGGTCGAGTGGACGGCCGAGCAGCCTTCCGAGGGGGTGCGCGCCTTCTGGGACCCGCAGTACGCGATGGGCACCCGCGCCTCGAACACGGCTGCGGCCGTCGCCGCCGGGTACGACGTGCTCGGTACGTACCTCCAGCCGGAGAGCGACTGGGACGAGTACTACGGCCCGCTCGGCGCCCGCAACGAGTCCGCCGATCCGACCGCGCCCGGCATGTCCGAGGCCCTCGCCATGACCCGCGAGGAGATCGAGGTGCGCCACGAGTACGGGACGGAGTACGGGTACACGGGATACGTCCTGCGGCCCGCCGACCCGCGTTGGCGCACCCGTCCCGAGACCGCCGCCGACGTCGCGGCGGTCCACGCGGTCAACGCCGCCGCCTTCCCCACGGAGGGCGAGGCCGACCTCGTGGAGGCGCTGCGGAAGGACTCCGGCGCCTGGCTGGACGGCCTTTCGTACGTCGCCGAGGCTCCGGACGGGTCGGTCGCGGCGTACGCGCTGCTCACCCGGTGCCATGTCGACGGCGTCCCGGCGGCGGCGCTCGCACCGGTCGCGGTGGCCCCCGGGTTCCAGCGGCAGGGGGCCGGGGCCGCGGTGACTCGGGCCGTGCTCGATGCGGCGCGCGCCGGGGGCGAGCGGCTCGTGCTGGTGCTCGGACACCCGGAGTACTACCCGAGGTTCGGGTTCGCGCCCGCCTCCGGGCTGGGCGTCCGGCCCGGTTTCGAGGTGCCCGACGAGGCCATGATGGCGCTCGTGCTCGACGACTCGGCAGTGCTGCCGCGCGGCGAGATCCAGTACCCGTCGGCATTCGGGGTCTGATCGCACGCTGAAGTGGGAAGTCCTGCCCCTGTCGCGTCCGCGGCGGGGGCAGGACCTTTTTACGCCCCCGGTACGGCCGAAGTACGGACAAGCGGCTTTTGTACGGCAGACTTGGCAGCCGAGAACCGAAGCGAAGGATGGTTATGCCGACCACACCAGCCACCGCGGCGAACAGCGCTCGAAACGGATCCGCCGGCGAGAGCCCGGAGATCCTCCTCGAACTGGTCGACGAGAGCGGCAACACCATCGGCACCGCGGAGAAGCTCTCCGCCCACCAGCCCCCCGGGCAGCTGCACCGCGCGTTCTCCGTCTTCCTCTTCGACGAGGCGGGGCGGCTGCTGCTCCAGCAGCGCGCGCTCGGCAAGTACCACTCCCCCGGCGTCTGGTCCAACACCTGCTGCGGCCACCCCTACCCGAACGAGGGCCCCTTCGCGGCAGCCGCCCGGCGTACGTACGAGGAGCTGGGCGTCTCACCCACGCTGCTCGCCGAGGCGGGCACGGTGCGCTACAACCACCCGGACCCGGCGTCCGGGCTGGTCGAGCAGGAGTTCAACCACCTCTTCGTCGGGCTGGTGCAGTCGCCGCTGCGGCCGGACCCGGAGGAGGTCGGGGACACCTCGTTCGTGACGCCGCAGGAGCTGGCCGAGCAGCACGCGAAGGACCCGTTCTCGGCGTGGTTCATGACGGTGCTCGACGCGGCGCGGCCGGCGGTGCGGGAGCTGACCGGGGACGCGGTGGGCTGGTAGCAGGCCGGTCCGGAATCAGTTGGCCGCGGTGAGCGGCAGGGCCGCCCAGATGACCTTGCCGCCGCTCGCGGTGTGCTCGACGTCGCAGACACCGCCCGCATCGCCCGCGATCTCCCGCACGATCAGGAGTCCGCGCCCCCCGGTCTGCGCGTAGTCCGTCTCCAGCGGCTTGGGACGGTAGGGGTGGCTGTCCTCGACGGAGACCCTGATCCACTCGGCACCGATGGCCACTTCCACGGCCAGTTCCGGGGAGAGCAGCGCCGCGTGCTTGACGGCGTTGGTGACCAGTTCGGAGACGATCAGCAGCAGTCCCTGCACCAGGTCGTCGGAGGCAGGCACGCCCTGGCGCCTGATCAGGTCACGTACGGCGTGCCTGGCCTGCGGCACGGAGACGTCGACCGCCGGGGCGGTGAACCGCCAGACGCCTTCGTAGGCCCGCGGAGGTTCCACGGAATCCCCCGCCCCTGTTGCCGGTGGGGCGGCGACGGCCCTGGCCGCGCCGCCGGTGGGTGGGGTGCTCCCACGGCTCTCCCTCATCGGGCTCCCGCCCTCACGCTCGGTCGTCACCACGGTCCGAGTCTTCGGGGCGGAGCGGTCCGTACCAGCGCACCGATCAGAAGTCGGCGGTAATCGACGCTTTGCGACCGGATCTGCAACCACCGGGGGCGGTTGCAGATCGTTTCTTCATGGGTTGGGCGACCGGTCCTGATCTTCGGGCTTGCTGAAGCCGGGCCTGCCGGTGGGCCGTTCCGGCGTGACCGCACCTGCTGCTCCCGCCGTACCGGCGGCGCTCGCGGCATCCGCGGCCTGGGGCTCGTCCGGCGCTTCGGACGTCTCCGGCTGCATCGCCTCCGACACCAAGGTGACGACGCGGCGTCCGCCGACGCCGATCGAGACCAGGCCGAGCCCGTCGAAGAGCAGGGCCAGCGAGAAGAAGGTGCCGAGCACGTACAGGCTGGAGTGCGGCCAGTCGAAGAGCACCAGGATGCCGAGCAGCAGGCCGAACGCGCCCTGGACGAGGGTCCACCCGAACTGTGGACCGCGCACCACCACGCTGCCGACCACCCGGAAGAGTCCACCGGTCAGGAACAGCAGGGCCGCGAACATGGTCAGCGCCTCGGCGGTGCCGACCGGGTTGCGGATGACGACGACGCCGGCCGCGATGTTGAGGGCCGCGACGACGACGCCGAGCCAGAAGAAGTTGGTGCCGCGCGACTGGACGGCCTGGAGCAGGCCGACGAGTCCGCCGACCAGGAGCAGCCAGCCGAAGAGCACCATCGAGGTGAGGGTGGCGAAGCCGGTGTAGACGAGCCCGACGAGTCCGCCGATGACCAGCAGAATGCCGAGGAATGCCAGCCAGCCGAAGTTCCGGCTCAGTTTCTTGCTCTCGCGGGTCGGTTCCACCATGTGAGCGCTCCTCGGTCGGGCCCCGTGCCTGCCTCGCCCCCCCGGTGCCCCGATCATAGGTTCGGGTGAGGCATATAGCATCCGGCGCATGCAGCTGTCTCCCCGGGTGAATCACACCGTCGTCGACTCCGTAGCCACGGTCGTGCTCAGCAATCCCGCCAAACGCAATGCGATGACGGCCGGGATGTGGCGCGCCCTGCCCCCACTGCTGGAGCGGCTGGCCGCCGACCGGGAGGTGCGGGCGCTGGTCCTTGTGGGTGACGGCGCCACCTTCTGCGCCGGGGCCGACATCTCCTCGCTGCGCGAGCCGGAGGACGCGGGTGCGGGTCCGGATGCGGCAGGAGTCGGGGACGGGGACTCGGGCGGTTCCGCCGGGAGGACGACGCAGGAGCTGGCCGTACGGGCCGAGGAGGCCCTCGCGGCCTTTCCGAAGCCCACGCTGGCGGCCGTGCGCGGGTACTGCGTGGGCGGCGGGAGCCAGCTCGCGGCAGCCTGCGATCTGCGGTTCGCGGAAGAGGGGGCGCTCTTCGGAGTGACCCCGGCGAAGCTCGGGATCGTCTACGCGTCCTCGTCGACGCGGCGCCTGGCGGCACTGGTGGGACCGTCGGCCGCCAAGTACCTTCTGTTCTCCGGTGAGTTGATCGACACGGAGCGTGCACTGCGCACCGGCCTTGTCGACGAGGTACTGCCGGAGGGCGAACTCGCCAAGCGGGTGGCCGAGTTCACGCGCGTACTGGTGTCGCGGTCGCAGCTCACACAGGCGGCGGCGAAGGAGTTCGCGGACGGCCGCACCGACCGGGACGCCTACTGGGCGGAGCAGCAGCGCGGCAGCGGCGACACCGCCGAGGGTGTCGCCGCCTTCCTGGAACGGCGTGTGCCGCACTTCGAGTGGAACGCACCGGAACGGTGAACCAGCTTGCGCCACCCGTGGGTTGAGTGACCGTCAGAGTTCTGCGTGGCGGCTGTTGGCGCGCCAGTACTCGACCAGGTCGGCCGGGGCCTTCTCCGGGGAGCCCGCGTCGTACGGCGGCTGCGGGTCGTACTCGGTGAGCAGCTGGATCGTCTGCGCGGCGCGTTCGCCCGCGATCTCCCCGACCAGGGTCAGTCCCATGTCGATACCGGCGGAGACACCGGCCGCGGTGACGTACTTGCCGTCGAAGACGACCCGCTCCCCCGTGGCCTCCGAGCCGAGCCCGGCCAGGACCTCCAGCGCGAGCCAGTGCGAGGTGGCACGGCGGCCCTTGAGGAGTCCGGCGGCGGCCAGCGCGAGGGAGCCGGTGCAGACGGACGTGGTCCAGGTGGTGGTGGCGTCGACGGCGCGGAGCCAGCCGAGCAGGGCCTCGTTCTCCATCTGGTCCGCCTGGCCGGGACCGCCGGGGACGACCACGATGTCCGGGCGGGTCACCTCGGCGAACGTCTTGGTGGCGACGATCGAGAGCCGGCCCTGGTCGTTGACGACAGGACCGGCCTGCTCGGCGACGAAGAAGGTCTCCGCGCCGGGGAGGCGGCCGAGGGTCTCGTACGGTCCGACGGCGTCGAGGGCGGTGAAGTTCGGGTACAGGACGATGGCGATCTGCATGGTGCGGCTCCCTTTCGGGGTGGGTGGGTTCGGGGTGCGGAGAAGGTCCGGCGCGCGGAACGTGCTCAAGCGGGCCGGCGTGCGGAAATCGGTCAGTGTGCGGAAGCGCTCCGGAAGCGGCGGCGGTACTCGGCCGGGGCCGTGCCGAGCGCCTTGACGAAGGCGCGGCGCATGGCCTCGGGAGTGCCGTAGCCGCAGGTGCGGGAGATGCCCTCGACGCCGTCGGCACTGTCCTCCAGGAGGCGGCGGGCGTGTTCGAGGCGTACGCGATCGACGTAGCGGCCCGGGGTGGTGCCGGTCTCGGTCTGGAAGGCGCGGGCGAAGTGGCGTGGCGAGAGGCGGGCGCGGGCGGCGAGGCTCTCGACGCAGAGGTCGGCGGCCGGGTGCTCGGATATGTACTGCTGCACGTCACGGAGCGGTTCGCGCTGCGCGGTCTGGGCGGCGAGCTGGGCGCTGAACTGGGCCTGGTTTCCCGGCCGTCGGAGAAATACCACCAGATGGCGGGCGATGTTCAGGGCGACGTCGCGGCCGTGGTCCTCCTCGACGAGGGCGAGTGCGAGGTCGATGCCGCTGGTGACTCCGGCGGAGGTGGAGACGCGGCCGTCCCGCACGTAGATGGCATCGGGGTCGACCTCGACCGCCGGGTGTTCGCGGGCGAGGCGGTCGGTGACCAGCCAGTGCGTGGCGGCCCTGCGCCCGTCGAGCAGTCCGGCCTCGGCGAGGAGGAGCGCGCCGGAGCAGACGGAGACGAGGCGCTCGGCGTGGGGCGCGTACGTACGCAGCCAGTCGACGAGCCGGGGGTCGGGGCTACGGGTGGCCTGGCCGCCGGGAACGAGGAGGGTGAGACGGGGCACGGAAGCGGAAGCAGTAGCGGGGGTGGGGCCGGAAGCAAGGGCGGGGCCGGGGGCGGGGCGGGCGTGGTCCGGACCGGCAAGCCCGGGACCGGAAGACACCGGATCGGAAGTCCCCGGGCCAGAAAGCACCGGGCCAGAAGGCACCAGGCCGGAAGCCCCCGGACCAGAAGGCACCAGGCTGGAGAGCCCTGGGCCAGAAGTACCCGGACCAGCAACCACCGGGCCAGAAAGCACCGGGCCCGAGAGCCCTGGGCCGGAAGTCGGCGGGGGGTCCTTGGGGCCGGCTGGGTGTCCGGATCCGGCAGGTGCGTCCTTCTCGCGGGCGGGCGTCCCGGCAGTGGTGAAGCGGGGCGCGAAGTCCGCGAGGCTGCCGTCGGGGACGAGGGTGAGGCCGCTGCCGGTGCGGACCGGGGCGCCGTCGAGCGAGGCGGTGCGGATCTCGTACGGAGTGTCCGTGGCGTGACCCGCGCCCGCGAAGACCTCCACGGGGCCGGTCACGTCGAGGCTCTGCACGTCGTCGAAGAGGACGACCAGAACGAGCGGCGGTGGCAGCGTCATGCCGCCATCCTTCCTGCCACGAGAGGGTGGCCGCAATGACGAGTTCCCCACCTTTCCTGCCATTGCGGCCCACCCCTTGCGGCGTACTAAGCAGTCGGTAACGTGCCCGTATGACTTCGAACTCTTCGCTGCCCGCCCGCGCGGGGCGCCGCTGCCACAACCCCCTCAACTCGCTTCACTCCACGGTCTACTTCTCGCCCGAGTACGCCGCGGAGCTCACCTCGCTCGGCATCGTCGACGAGGTGGCGCCGTTCATGGTGGGCCGGGTCGCGGCGCTGGGCACCGTCGGCCCCGGCGTCGTCGCCGCGGCCTTCTACAACTACAGCTACGACCTGATCGCCAAGGTCGTCCCCGCGGTGTGGGACATCGTGTCCCCCGAGGCCGTACTCGGGGCGCGCGTGCGGGCCGCCGACGCGGCGCTGCGGCGGCTGCTCGGGGACGAGATCCTCGCCTCCGAGGAGATGGTGGAGGCCGCGGGGCTGGCGCGGCGGGCGAGCGAGGCGTGCACCCGGCACGCCCGGCCGCTGTACGCGGCCCACGCCGACCTGCCGTTCCCCGAGGAGCCGCACCTGGCGCTCTGGCACGCGGCGACGCTGCTGCGCGAGCACCGGGGCGACGGGCACCTGGCCGCGCTGCTCACCACCGGGCTCGACCCGGTGGAGGCGCTGGTCAGCCACACCGCCACCGGCCGGGGCATGAACCCGGACTGGGTGCTGCGCACCCGCGGCTGGTCGCAGTCGGACTGGCAGGCTGCCGCCGGGCGGCTGCGCGGGCGCGGACTCCTGGACGCCGAGGGCGAGTTGACGGAGGCGGGCGTGGCGCTGCGGGCCGACCTGGAGGACACCACGGACCGGCTGGACCTGGCCCCGTACGAGCACCTGGGTGCGGCGGGCGTGGAGCGGCTGACGGAGCTGGGCCGCGGCTTCCTGATGACGGCGGCGGCAGCGGGGGCGTTCCCGGAGACGCTGCTCGGCAAGGGCTGAGGGCTGAGGCGGGGCCGTCCGGACGGAGGCCGGGGGCGGTCGCCCCGTTTGCCTCGGGCAGGGGCGGCAACTCGCACGGGGACCGTCCGTACGAGCGAGGAGGACCCCGTGTTCCGAGCCATTGCCGATGCCCTCCGTACCGTGGGCGGGGCCATCGCCACCGTCGTGACACTGCCGTTCCGGCTGCTCGCCAAGCTGTTCGGCGGGGCTTCGCGGAGCGGCGGTCGCACGCGACGCGCATGACCGGTACGCCGCGCGGACGACCGGCACGGCAGAATGCAGGTGCACCTCGGCGACATCGGCGCGAGGTGCACCATGCACTGCCCGCAGGAGAAGGCGAGTCGGTAACACCGTGACGACGTCCATCGAAAGCATCGAAAACAGGATCGCCGGGGAACTCGGCGTCAAGGACCGGCAGGTCAGGGCCGCCGTCGAGTTGCTCGACGGCGGCTCGACCGTGCCGTTCATCGCGCGCTACCGCAAGGAAGCGACCGAGATGCTCGACGATGCGCAACTGCGCACGTTGGAGGAGCGGCTGCGGTATCTGCGGGAGCTGGAGGACCGCCGCTCGGCGATCCTCGATTCCGTACGGGAGCAGGGCAAGCTGGACGCTGCCCTGGAGGCGCAGATCCGGGCGGCCGAGACGAAGGCCCGGCTGGAGGACATCTACCTCCCGTTCAAGCCGAAGCGGCGTACGAAGGCGCAGATCGCGCGGGAGGCGGGGCTGGCTCCGCTGGCCGAAGGGCTGCTCGGCGACCCGTCGGTGGACCCGCTCGTGGCGGCTGCCGCCTTCGTCGACGCCGACAAGGGCGTGGCGGACGCGGCGGGTGCGCTGGAGGGTGCGCGGGCGATCCTGACCGAGAAGTTCTCGGAGGACGCGGACCTGATCGGCGAGGTGCGCGAGCGGATGTGGACGCGGGGCCGGCTGGCGGCGAAGGTGCGCGAGGGCAAGGAGGAGGCGGGCGCGAAGTTCGCCGACTACTTCGACTTCGCGGAGCCCTTCACGGCGCTGCCCTCGCACCGCGTGCTGGCGATGCTGCGCGGCGAGAAGGAGGACGTGCTCGACCTGGTCCTGGAGCCGGAGGAGCCGTCCGATGAGCCGGGCCCGAGTGCGTACGAGCGGATGGTCGCGCGCCGCTTCGGGGTCGCGGACCGTGGGCGCCCGGGTGACAAGTGGCTTGCGGACACGGTGCGTTGGGCCTGGCGGACCCGGATCCTGGTGCATCTGGGGATCGACCTGCGGCTGCGGCTGCGCACCGCGGCCGAGGACGAGGCGGTACGGGTCTTCGCGGCGAACCTGCGCGACCTGCTGCTGGCCGCACCGGCCGGGACGCGGGCGACGCTGGGCCTGGACCCCGGGTTCCGTACGGGCGTGAAGGTCGCGGTGGTGGATGCGACGGGCAAGGTCGTGGCGACGGACGTGATCCACCCGCACGTGCCCGCGAACCGGTGGGACGAGGCGCTGGGGAAGCTGGCGCGGCTCGCGCAGGAGCACGCGGTGGAGCTGGTCGCGATCGGCAACGGAACGGCTTCCCGGGAGACCGACAAGCTGGCCGGTGAACTCATCGCGAAGCACCCCGAGTTGAAGCTGACGAAGGTGATGGTCTCCGAGGCGGGCGCTTCGGTGTATTCCGCTTCGGCCTTCGCCTCGCAGGAACTGCCGGACATGGACGTGACGCTGCGCGGGGCCGTTTCCATCGCGCGGCGGCTGCAGGATCCGCTGGCCGAACTGGTGAAGATCGACCCGAAGTCGATCGGGGTCGGCCAGTACCAGCACGACCTGTCGGAGGTGAAGCTCTCACGGTCGCTGGACACGGTCGTCGAGGACTGTGTGAACGGGGTCGGGGTGGACGTCAACACGGCTTCCGCACCGCTGCTCTCACGGGTTTCGGGAATCGGCTCCGGGCTGGCGGAGAACATCGTCGCGCACCGGGACGCGAACGGTCCCTTCCGGTCGCGCAGGTCGCTCAAGGACGTGGCACGGCTCGGCCCGAAGGCGTACGAGCAGTGTGCGGGCTTCCTGCGGATCCGGGACGGGGAGGACCCGCTGGACGCGTCGAGCGTGCACCCGGAGGCTTATCCGGTGGTGCGGGCGATGGCGAAGTCGGCGGGCGCCGGTTCCCTCGTCGGGAACGTGGACGTGCTGCGGGGACTGCGGGCGGCCGACTTCGTGAACGAGAAGTTCGGACTGCCGACGGTGTCCGACATCCTGAAGGAACTGGAGAAGCCGGGGCGCGACCCTCGGCCCGCGTTCAAGACGGCCACGTTCAAGG
This sequence comes from Streptomyces sp. NPDC054863, assembly GCF_053610825.1. Classification (NCBI taxonomy): domain Bacteria; kingdom Bacillati; phylum Actinomycetota; class Actinomycetes; order Kitasatosporales; family Streptomycetaceae; genus Streptomyces; species Streptomyces sp. NPDC054863. The sequence goes on from NZ_JBSGZD010000093.1 coordinate 23,275, forward strand.
ACGGCGTCGAGAAGCTCGGCGATCTGGCGGCCGGAATGATCCTGGAGGGCGTCGTCACGAATGTGGCGGCATTCGGCGCCTTCGTGGACGTCGGGGTGCACCAGGACGGACTGGTGCATGTGTCGGCGCTGTCGAAGACCTTCGTGAAGGACCCCCGGGACGTGGTGAAGCCGGGGGACGTGGTGCGGGTGAAGGTGATGGACGTCGACATTCCGCGCAAGCGGATCTCGCTGACGCTGAGACTGGAGGACGAGGCTGGGGGTTCGTCGTCGCCCTCGTCGCGCTCCGGTGGAGAGCGTCCGCCGCAGCAGCGGCAGGGCGGGGGGAAGGGCGGCCGCGGCCAGGGGCAGGGCCGTGACGGCGGCCAGGCGCGGGGTGCGGGGGCGAAGCAGCAGCGGGGTGGCGGTGGCCGGCCGGCACCGGCGCCCGCTCCGGCGAACAGTGCGATGGCGGATGCGTTGCGGAAGGCGGGGCTGGCGGACCGGGGGAAGCGGGGCTGAGCGGGAGGGGCGGGGGCGGGGCCGCGGGCCCTCTCCCCGCCCCTTGCCTGAACCGGGGGCTTCGCCCTCTGGCCCCCGGGCCGGTTGGACGTGTGCGGGTTCGTTGTGGCTGGTCGCGCAGTTCCCCGCGCCCCTAGATGCTCGCCTCCGTGACGCGGCCCTCCGCGACCTCCAGGCGGCGCGTGGTCCGCACACCCTCCAGCATGCGCCGGTCGTGCGTGACCAGCAGCAGCGTCCCCTCGTACGACTCCAGTGCCGACTCCAACTGCTCGATGGCGGGGAGGTCGAGGTGGTTGGTCGGCTCGTCGAGGACCAGGAGGTTGACGCCGCGGCCCTGGAGGAGGGCCAGGGCCGCACGGGTGCGTTCGCCCGGGGAGAGAGTCGTGGCCGGGCGCAGTACGTGCTCGGCGCGCAGCCCGAACTTCGCGAGGAGGGTGCGGACTTCGGCCGGTTCGGTGTCGGGGACGGCCGCGGAGAAGGCGTCCAGGAGGGTTTCCGCGCCGTAGAAGAGACCGCGGGCCTGGTCGACCTCGCCGACGACGACGCCCGGGCCGAGGGTGGAGTCGCCCTCGTCCAGGGCCAGGCGTCCGAGCATGGCTGCCAACAGGGTTGACTTCCCCGACCCGTTGGCGCCGGTGATCGCCACCCGGTCAGCCCAGTCGATCTGAAGGGAGACGGGCCCGAAGGTGAAGTCGCCCCGGTGGACGGTGGCCTGACGCATCGTCGACACCACGGCTCCCGAGCGGGGGGCGGACGCGATCTCCATCCGCAGCTCCCACTCCTTGCGGGGCTCGTCGACCACGTCGAGGCGTTCGATCATGCGCTGGGTCTGGCGGGCCTTGGCGGCCTGCTTCTCGCTCGACTCGGTGCGCATGTTGCGGCCCAACTTGTCGCCGTCGGTGGACTTGCGGCGCGCGTTGCGCACGCCCTTGTCCATCCAGCCGCGCTGCATCTGGGCCCGGCCCTCCAGCGCGGCCTTCTTGTCGGCGAACTCGTCGAACTCCTCGCGGGCGTGCCGGCGCGCGGTCTCCCGCTCCTCCAGGTACGCCGCGTACCCGCCTCCGTACAGCTTGATCTGCTGCTGGGCGAGGTCCAGTTCCAGGACCTTGGTGACCGTACGGGTGAGGAACTCGCGGTCGTGGCTGATGACGACCGTACCCGCGCGCAGGCCCTTGACGAAGGTCTCCAGACGGTCGAGGCCGTCCAGGTCGAGGTCGTTGGTGGGCTCGTCGAGGAGGAAGAGGTCGTAGCGGGACAGGAGGAGCGAGGCGAGACCGGCGCGGGCGGCCTGGCCGCCGGAGAGGCCGGTCATCGGCTGGTCGAGGCCCACGGTCAGACCGAGGGAGGCGGCGACCTCGTCGGCGCGCTCGTCGAGGTCGGCGCCGCCGAGGTCGAGCCAGCGGTCGAGGCTGAGGGAGTAGTCGTCGTCCGCGCCGGGTGCGCCGTCGACGAGGGCCTGGGTGGCGGTGTCCAGGGCCAGCTGGGCGCCGGCCACTCCGGTGCGCCGGGCCAGGAAGTCCCGTACGGTCTCGCCCTCGCGGCGCTCCGGCTCCTGCGGGAGGTGGCCGACGGTGGCGGTGGGCGGGGAGAGCCGCAGCTCGCCGCCCTCGGGAGTGTCCAGGCCTGCGAGCAGCCGCAGGAGGGTGGACTTGCCCGCCCCGTTGACCCCGACGAGACCGATCACGTCGCCGGGGGCGACGACCAGGTCGAGGTCGGAGAAGAGGGTGCGGTCGCCGTGGCCGGCGGCGAGGTCTTTGGCGACGAGAGTTGCAGTCATGAGGGGGCGATCTTAATCGAGGTGGGGGCGCGGGGGCGCGGGGCGGTGCCGTCGCGGAGTGCGGTCGGGTCCTGGCTCGTCCGCCCGCGCGGGGCGGAATGCGCGGGGGCGGAGTGCGCGGGGCGGAATGCGGATGGAGGTGCGGCTGCGCGCGGCCGAGTGCCCCGGAGGTGGAGGGGCGGCTGCGCGCGGCCGAGTGGGTGGTGCGGGTTGCCTGCGGCGCCTGCCCCTCCCCGCCCCTCCCGCCCCTTCCCGCTGTGACATTTACCGCGCCGCCGCGTCGTGCTCGCCGCAGGGCGGTTCACGGCTCGCGCCGGTGGGGGCGGGCGTCCCGGGGCTGCGCCCCGGTGCACGGGCTGCGTCCGCGCGGCCTCACACGCCGGCCAAGCCGAGCGGGCCGCAGCCACCTCACCGGGCCATCGGCGTCACCAGTACACCGCCCATCGTCCGTGCCACGACGAAGGACCGTCCCCTCGTCGCCTTCTCGTCCAGTGGGATGCGGTGCTTGCCCGCCTCCAGCAGGCCTTCGAAGACGACCTGGGCGTGGGTACGGTGCAGACGGTCCTGGCGGTACGCGATCAGCTGCACCCGGCAGGCCGAGGTGACTTCCACGCCCGCCTCGTCGTCCGCCGCGACCAGACGGGTCAGGCGTCGGCGCTCCAACGGGCTGCGGTCCAGGGCGTGTTCTATCTGTGCGACCAGCAGCGGAATGATCGGGGCGAGGCCCTCCACGTACGCCGGTTCGACGCCCGCGCGGGCGAAGGCCGCCCGGACCGCCGCCTTCTCGTGCTCGGCGATCGAACGGCCGAAGGCCACCGCGCCGTACGTCCGGATCTCGACCGGCGGGACCCGGTCCGCGTCCTCGGCGATCTCCGCACCGATGTTGATCGTACGGAGGGCTGCCGCCAGCTTGGCGAGCACGGCGACGCGGCTGCCGATGAGCAGGACGCGGCGGCGGAGGGGCTGTCCGTCGTCCCCGTACAGCGCTCCGGAGTCCCCGACCACGCCCACGCCCGGGTCCGCCTCCGGGAGGAGCCTGAGGAGTTCGGCGCGGTACTGGTCCGCGTCGAAGCGGAACGGACCTATCCCGTGGTAGCCGTCGCGCTCCAGGTCGGCGGTCTCGGTGGTCTGCCAGGCGAAGTCGCGCCAGACGATGTCGGGGCCGTTCCGTTCGATGACGGCGGTGACCGCCCCGCATTCGAGGCCCTCGCACTCAGGGCAGCCGTAGATGACGTACCGGCCGTCGGGGAGCGGCGGGGCAGCTTCCAGGAGGAGTCTGCGGACGTGCGTGGTGAAGATGGCGGGCGGAACGTCGGAGGCCAGCGGGGAAACGGCGTCGAGGTCGGCGAGCTGGTGCAGGAGGGGGCGGCCGTCGACGATGAAGTCCATGAAGTCGCGGTGGACTTGGTAGGCACCGTTGACGAGTACTCCCCCGGCCCGCATTGCCGGAGCCAGCCCGAAGGTCGCGTGCGCGGCAGACATGGGGTGAGTATTCCCGGTGAAGGCCCGTTGTGCGCACGACATGGTGAATTCGACCGGCCGGGCTCGGGGTGGGCGGCTGCCGGGGCGCAGAGAGCGCCGGAAGCGGGACGCACAACGGGAATCGGAGGTCCTGCTCAGCACAGGCGCAGCGGCGGCGGAGCGCGGCCGGAGCGGACAGTTCACCGGCACGAGCCGGTGGCGGCATGCGCTGCCTGCGGCGCCCTCTCCCTCCCCGCCCCTCCCCGCCCCTTCCCGAAACCGCTGCGCGGAGCGCCCTCGGGTGGCGGACGGCGCTGAAG
>NZ_JBSGZD010000094.1:0-27234 GCF_053610825.1 Streptomyces sp. NPDC054863
CGGTGGGACCGGCCCCCTCCCTCTTGTCAACCCCAGCGCGCACGGCGCGTGCGCGGCGGGCACGGCCGTCGGCGCAGCTCGAACAGCCGACACGGGTATATGTCGACACCTTGTAGTGCGCCCGCAGGGGAGGGACGGTGGAGCGGATCTTCACCGTTGGCCGACCCCACCCCGGGAGCTGATCATGAGCGTGACGAGCCGCTACAAAGACGCCTGGGAAGGGTTCTGGCAGGAGGCGCCCGACCGGGTGGGCGGGGTCCTCTGGGACGCCGAGCCCGCCCTCACCGCCGGTATCCACCTCGCCCTCTTCGAGCCGCACATGACCGAAGCCGCCCTCCCCGTCGTCGACCTGGGCTGCGGCAACGGCACCCAGACGCTCTTCCTCGCCGACCGCTTCTCCCGGGTCGCGGGCCTGGACCTCGCGCCCTCGGCCATCGCGCGGGCCCGCCGCAGCGACCCGCAGGGCCAGGTGCGGTTCGCCGTCGCCGACGCCACCGAGTCCGGCGACGTACGGCAGCTGCACCGGGAGCTGGGCGACGCGCAGGTGTATCTGCGCAGCGTGCTGCACCAGTGCGAGAGCGCCGACCGGGGGCCGGTGGCGGCTGCCGTGGCCGCGCTGGTGGGGGAGCGGGGGCGGGCGTTCGTCGTGGAGCCCGCCGAGGCCGCCGGGCGCATCCTGCGCGAGCTGGCGCGCCACCCCGACGGGCCGCCGCCGAAGCTCCGCCCGGTGTTCGCGCACGGCATCGTCCCCGGCCTGATGCCGGACGCGGAGGTGCCGGGGCTGTTCCGGGCGGCAGGACTCGACGTGCTGGCGAGCGGGAGCATGCCGCTGACGACGACCGAGTACCTCGCGGACGGGACCCGCATGGAACTGCCGTCGAAGTGGCTGGTGGTGGGGCGCACCGGCTGAACGCGGCAGCGGCCGCCCGCCGGACTGATGATTTCCGTACGTACACTCGTCGCGCATGACGCCGAGACCGGACCCGCTCCCCACCCGCTGCCCCAGTACCCCCTCATCCGCTGCCTGCGTATCTCCCCGCCCGTCTCCCCGCCCGCCGCACTTCCCCGTCCGCGACGACACCTTCGCCGCAGCCGACTTCAGTAACGTGATCGGCACGGCTGTCCCGTGGTGATGTCAGCGGTACGGAAGAGAAGGGTGTGAGCAGCGATGAAGATCCTCATCAGTGCCGACATGGAGGGCGCCACCGGCGTCACCTGGCCCGCCGACGTGCTGCCCGGCACCCCGCAGTGGGAGCGCTGCCGGTCGATGTTCACCTCCGACGTGAACGCGGCCGTGCTCGGTTTCTTCGACGGCGGCGCGGACGAGGTCCTCATCAACGAGGCCCACTGGTCCATGCGCAACCTGCTGCTCGAACGGCTTGACGAACGCGCCCAGATGCTCACCGGCCGCCACAAGTCGCTCAGCATGGTCGAGGGCATCCAGCACGGCGACGTCGACGGCATCGCCTTCGTCGGCTACCACACCGGCGCCGGTACGGAAGGCGTCCTCGCGCACACCTATCTCGCCAATTCGATCACCGGCGTGTGGCTCGACGGGAAGCGCGCGAGCGAGGGCCTGCTCAACGCGCACGTCGTCGCCGAGTACGGAGTCCCCGTCGTGCTCGTCACCGGCGACGACCTGACCTGCAAGGACGCGGACGGGTATGCGCCGTACGCCCGCAAGGTCGCCGTCAAGGACCATGTCTCCCGGTACGCCGCCGTCTGCCGGACCCCCACCCGCACCGCCGCCGACATCCGGGCCGCCGCCAAGGAGGCAACCCCGCTGGCCGTACGTCACGAGCCGGTGCGGGGCGGGTCGTTCACCGTGGAGCTGGAGTTCGACGCGACCCACCTCTCGGACGTCGCCACGGTCGTGCCGGGAGTGGACCGAAGCGGTGAACGGCGTGTCTCCTACACCAGCCCGACGATGTATGAGGGCATTCGTACCTTCAAGGCGGTCACCACGATCGTCTCGTCCGCTGTGGAGGAGCAGTATGGGTGATTCCGTGACCCCCGTGCCCCGTGTGACCCCCATGACCCCCGTGAGTCGAGAGATCCCTGTGAGCCCCGTGACCCCGGTGACCGCGCCGATCGACGCGACCGCGCTGGACGAGGTGGTGGCCTTCACCTCCGACCTCATCCGCATCGACACCACCAACCGGGGCAGCGGCGACTGCCGCGAGCGCCCCGCCGCCGAGTACGTCGCCGAACGCCTCGCCGCGGCCGGTCTCGACGTGCGGATGCTGGAGCGGACCGCGGGGCGCACCAACGTCGTCGCCCGGATCCCCGGAACTGATCCTTCCGCCGATGCGCTCCTGGTCCACGGCCATCTCGACGTCGTCCCCGCCGAGCCCGCCGACTGGTCCGTGCACCCCTTCTCCGGTGAAGTGCGGGACGGCGTGGTGTGGGGGCGCGGCGCCGTCGACATGAAGAACATGGACGCGATGGTGCTCTCCGTCGTACGGGCCTGGACGCGCGCGGGGGTGCGCCCGCGCCGGGACATCGTGATCGCGTACACCGCCGACGAGGAGGCCAGCGCGATCGACGGGGCAGACTTCCTCGTCGACGAGCACGCGGACCTCTTCGACGGCTGCACGGAAGGCATCAGCGAGTCGGGCGCGTACACCTTCCACGCCGGACCCGGCATGCAGATCTACCCCGTCGCCGCGGGTGAGCGCGGTACGGGCTGGCTCAAGCTGACCGGGTACGGCACCGCGGGACACGGCTCCAAGGTCAACGGGCAGAACGCGGTGAGCAGGGTCGCCGCCGCCGTCGCCAGGATCGGCGAGCACGAGTGGCCGGTCCGCCTCACCCCGACCGTACGGGCCTGTCTGCGCGAACTGGCGGCGCTGCAGGACCTGGACGCCCCCGACTTCGACGACCCCGGCTTCGACGTGGACGCGCTGCTGAACAAGCTGGGCACGGCAGCCGCCCTCGCCGAAGCAACCGTACGAAACAGTGCGAACCCGACCATGCTGGACGCCGGGTACAAGGTCAACGTCATCCCGGGCAGCGCCACCGCCTACATTGACGGAAGGTTTCTGCCCGGCGGCGAGGACGAGTTCCACCAAACGCTGGACATGCTCACCGGGGCGCATGTCGACTGGGAGTTCCACCACCGCTCGGTCGCGATCGAGGCGCCGGTCGACTCCCCGACCTACCGTCAACTCCGGGACGCCGTACGCCAGTTCGCACCGGAGGGACATGTGGTGCCGTACTGCATGTCGGGCGGTACGGACGCCAAGCAGTTCTCCCGGCTCGGCATCACCGGGTACGGCTTCTCGCCGCTGAAGCTGCCCGAAGGCTTCGACTACGGGGCGCTTTTCCACGGGGTCGACGAACGAGTCCCGGTCGAAGCCCTGCACTTCGGGGTGCGCGTCCTGGACCATTACCTTCGGAACGCCTGATGACCTGAAGGCGTCTGATCCCATTGGGGGAGTTGACAGCATGGTGCCCACCGGGCCTTACGGAAGCTGGCCGTCGCCGATCGACGCGGCGCTCGCGGCGTCCCACGACGGCGCCCCGCAGTTCGTCGGCATGGTCGGCGACGAAGTGTGGTGGACCGTGCCGCGCCCGGAGGAGGGCGGCCGGCGGGCCCTGGTGCGGCTGCGGCCGGACGGCAGCGAGGAATCGGTGCTGCCCGCGCCGTGGAACGTCCGCAGCAGGGTCGTCGAGTACGGCGGGCAGCCCTGGGCCGGGACCGCCCGGGAGCCGGGCGGCCCGCTCGTCGTCTTCGTGAACTTCGCCGATCAGCGGCTGTACGCGTACGAGCCGGACGGGCCCGCCGCAGGCGCGGGCCCCCGCCCGCTGACCCCCGTGTCCGCCGTCGGCGGCGGGCTGCGCTGGGTCGACCCGGTGATACACGGCGACGAAGTGTGGTGCGTACTGGAGGAGTTCACCGGCGACGCACCCACCGACGTGCGCCGGACGATCGCCGCCGTGCCGCTGGACGGCTCCGCCGCCGAGGACCGCGGCCGGGTGCGGGAGCTGAGCGGCGACCGGCACCGCTTCGTCACCGGCCCCCGGATCTCGCCCGACGGGACGCAGGTCGTGTGGATCGGCTGGGACCACCCCCGGATGCCCTGGGACGGCACCGAGGTACTGGTGGCCGAAATCCCCGCAGGGCAAGGGGAGTTCACGGGGGTACGGGTCGTGGCCGGCGGCGACGAGGAGTCGGTCTGCCAGGTCGAGTGGGACCGGGACGGGACACTGCTGTTCGTCTCCGACCGGGGCGGCTGGTGGGAGCTCTACCGCTTGCGGCGCGACGGCACCCGCATCAGCGGGGCGCTGTGCCTGGGGCGCGAGGAGGAGTTCGGCGGGCCGCTGTGGATGATCGGGCTGCGCTGGTTCCACCCCCTGGACAGCGGCCTGATCGCCGTCGTCCACGGGAAGGGCGCCACCGCGCTCGGCATACTCGACCCCGAGACCGGCGAACTCGTCGACGCGGCAGGCCCGTGGACCAAGTGGTCGGCCACCCTCGCCGTGCACGGGGACCGCGTCGTCGGCGTGGCCGCCAGCCCGCGCAGTGCGTACGAAGTCGTGGAACTCATCCCCGCGTCCGGCAGGGCCCGCGTCATCGGCTCCCCGCACGACGACCCGGTCGACCCGGCCTACTACCCCGAACCGCAGATCCGCGCCTTCACCGGACCCGAAGGGCGCGACATCCACGCCCACATCTACCCGCCGCACCACCCCGGCCGGATCGCCCCCGCCGAAGAGCTCCCGCCGTACGTGGTGTGGGCGCACGGCGGTCCCACCAGTCACGCACCCCTCGTGCTCGACCTGGAGATCGCCTACTTCACCTCGCGCGGCATCGGCGTCGCCGAGGTCAATTACGGCGGCTCCACGGGCTACGGGCGCGAGTACCGGGGCCGGCTGCGCGGCCAGTGGGGCGTCGTCGACGTCGAGGACTGCGCCGCCGTCGCCCTCGCCCTCGCCGACGAAGGCACCGCGGACCCGGGCAGGCTCGCGATCCGCGGCGGCAGCGCGGGCGGCTTCACCACGGCCGCCTCGCTCGCCGGTACGGACGTCTACGCCTGCGGCACCCTCAAGTACCCCGTCCTGGACCTGGTTTCCTGGGCCGACGACGAGACGCACGACCTGGAGTCCCAGTACCTGGAGTCGCTGGTCGGCCCGCTCGCCACCTGCCCCGAGGTCTATGCGGAGCGCTCGCCCGCCGGCCACGCCGACCGCATCACCGCCCCCTTCCTGCTGCTCCAGGGGCTCGACGACCCGATCTGCCCGCCGGTTCAGGCCGAACGCTTCCTCGCGGCGATGGCGGGGCGCGGCATACCGCACGCGTACATCGCCTTCGAGGGCGAGGGGCACGGGTTCCGCAGGGCCGACACCATGACCAGGGCCCTGGAGGCCGAACTCTCGCTGTACGCACAGGCGTTCGGCATCGACAGGACCGACGTGCCACGACTGGAGCTCGACAAGTGACCACCCGCCCCGGCGTCCGCGCCGAACCGTCCCGGCCCGCAGCCCTCGCGGAACTGTCCCGCCCCGCCCGGCTGCGCCCGGGCGCACGCGTCGCGATCGTCGCGCCCAGCGGACCCCTACCGCAGGACCGGCTGGATCAGGGGCTCGACGTCCTGCGGGGGTGGGACCTCGACCCGGTGGTGATGCCCCATGCGGCCGACAGCCACGGGCAGTTCGGCTATCTGGCGGGCGACGACGCGGCCCGCGCCCGCGACCTGACCGAAGCGTGGTGCGACCCGTCCGTGGCCGCCGTGCTGTGCGCACGCGGCGGGTACGGAGCACAGCGCATGGTCGACCTCGTCGACTGGGCGGCGATGCGGACGGCCACCGCCGCCCTCGGGCGGCCCAAGCCCTTCGTCGGCTACAGCGACATCACCCCACTGCACGAGGCGTTCGCCGTCCGCATGGGCGTCGCCACCCTGCACGGGCCGATGACCAGCACCGTCTCCTTCCTCAAGGACGGGCCCACCCAGGACTCCCTGCGCGCCACCCTCTTCGCACCGGAGAGTGTCCGCACCCTCGGGCTGCCCACCGCCCGCACTCTGGTGCCCGGCCGGGCGCACGGCGTCACCCTCGGCGGCTGCGTCTCGCTGCTCGCCGCCGACCTCGGCACCCCGCACGCGCGCCCTTCGGCACGCGGCGGGATCCTCCTCATCGAGGACGTCGGTGAGGAGGCGTACCGACTGGACCGCATCCTCACCCAACTCCTGCGCTCCGGCTGGCTGGACGGCGTCGCGGGCATCGCCCTCGGGTCGTGGGTGAACTGCGGGTCGTACGAGCGGGAGATCAGGCCGCTGCTGCTCGACCGGCTGGGCGGTCTCGGCGTGCCGGTGGTCGAGGAGCTGGGCTTCGGCCACTCGGCGACCGCGCTGACCGTGCCGATGGGGGCCTCGGCGGTGCTGGACGCGGACGCGGGGACCCTGACGCTGGACGCCCCCGCACTGATCTGATGCACCGTCACAAGTCTGCGGTGCGGCGGGTGTTCTACTCCGGGACAGTCCGGTAGTCGCCCGTCGCGCCGTCGATCAGCTCGCGCACGATGTCCATGTGTCCGGTGTGCCGGACGGTGTCCTCGATCATGTGCACCAGCACCCAGCGCAGCGAAACCGCCGTGCCGTCCCAGGACGTGCCGAGGTGGTCGAGGTCCAGCTCGGCGACGACCCGGTCGGAGGCCGCCCTGGCCCGCCCGTACAGTTCGACGATCATCGCCGTCGTCTCGTGGCGGCCGACGGTCATGTCCTCCTCCGGGTCGAACCACAGCTTCTCGGTCTCGTACCCGAAGGTCTCGCAGAACCAGCCGTACTCGATCGCCGCCAGATGTTTCACCAGGCCCAGCAGGTTCGTTCCTGTCGGGGTCAGGGGGCGGCGCAACTGCTCGTCGTCCAGGCCGTCGAGCTTCCACAGGGCGATGTCGCGGTGCTGGTCGAGCGAGGCGAGCAGGGTCGACTTCTCGTCGCCCGTGAAGGGCACTCGTTCGATCCGTTTGGGGGTGGGGTTGGTCATGTCAGGACCGTAACCGCGCCGTCAAGCCCGGGGATCACCGGGCCGAAGCTCCCTCCCACGCCCCGGGAAGTCACCCGTACGGCCCGCCCGACCGCCCCTCGGCCCCCGGGATCTGCTCATCCTGGTCACCGGGGGCGGGAGCCCCCTTCCCCAGCGACGCAGGAGGCACAAGTGATTCGGAAGCGTGCGGCGACGGCGGCGGCCGGTGCGGTACTGGCCCTGACGGTGGCCTCGACGGGTGTGGCATCGGCCGACGTGGCCGCGGCAGCGCCGGCCGCCGCGGCACCGGCGACAGCAGCCGTGGCGGCGCCCGCCGACGAACCCGACCCGCTGCCCAACTTCGTCGGCCGGAACCTCTTCCGCGTCTACAGCACCGTGAGCGCCGAGACCGCCCTCGACATCCAGGACCTCGGCGGGGAGCACCGCAAGGTCCTGTGGCCGCCCAACTGGAAGGTCTGCACCCAGTCCCCGAAGGCGGGCACCAAGCTGCACGGCGGCACGCTCAGGCTGGGCGTGGTCAAGACCGGCGAGAAGTGCCCGTAGCGGTACGGGACCGAGGCCCGGCGTGCCTCGCGGCAGGCCGTCGGACGCGGCGCGCCGTCCGACGTAACCTGGCCGGATGTCCGAACAACCCGTCACCCGCCCCTCCCGTCACCTCGCGGAGGGCCCGCGAGTGGGCATCCGGCCGTTCCGCCACAGCGATGCGCAGGAGTTCACCGCGCGGGTCCGCGAGAGCCGGGAACTGCACCGGCCGTGGCTCGCGCCGCCGGACACCGTGGAGGCGTTCCGCGGCTACGCGAACACCCTCATCGGAGACCTGAACCGGGTGGGCTTCCTGGTCTGCACCCGCGACGACGGCCGCATCGCGGGCTTCATCAACATCAACAACATCGTCGAGGGCGCGTTCCAGAACGGCGCCCTCGGCTACGGCGCCTTCGCCCACGCCGCCGGCCGCGGCCTGATGGCCGAAGCCCTGGACCTCGTCCTGGGCCACGCCTTCGGCCGCCTCGGCCTGCACCGCCTGGAGGCCAACATCCAGCCGGGCAACGAGGCCTCCCTCGCCCTCGTCCGCAAGGCGCACTTCCGGTACGAGGGCTACTCGCCGGACTTCCTCTTCCTCGCCGGAGCCTGGCGCGACCACGAACGCTGGGCGATCACCGCACCGGAGTTCCGGCCCCAAAACCCTTTGCGGGACGGGCAGTCGGGCGTGGATTCTGTGCCGCATGACTGATCCCGGCACCCGTACCGGCCCCGACATCACCCGCCTCAACCCCGAGGCCCTGCACCAGACCCCCGGCTACCACCACATCACCGTCGTCGAAGCGGGCCGCACCGCCCACCTCGCCGGGCAGTGCCCGCTGGACGCGGCGGGAGACCTGGTCGGCCCCGGCGACGTACTCGCCCAGACCGATCAGGTCGTGGCGAACACCCTGGCCGCGCTCGCCGCTGTCGACGCGGGCCCCGAGCAGGTCGTACGGACCGTGATCTACGTCGTCACGGACGGGACCGACACCCTCGGAGCCGTCTGGCAGCAGCTCGTCGGCTCGCCGCTCGGACCCGCCTTCTCCACCGCGAGCACCCTCCTGGGCGTCACCCGGCTCGGCTTCACCGGGCAGCTCGTGGAGCTCGACGTCACCGCCGCACTCCCGGACGGTCCCGGCCTCAGCGCCGCGTCTTCCGGTTGATCTTCATCGTGCTCGGCGAGCAACCGGGTCCTGCTCTCCTCGGACAGCCCGTCCCAGGCGCCCCTGACGATGACCCGGTACGTGTGCTGCGTACTCATCCTCTGTCGGTCCTCCGTGTCGTACGGCTGCGGAAAGGGCCGGCGTACGGCGTGGGTCGCCCATGCGCCTTTGCTCAATACTGACCGGCGGAACCCCTGGTCAGGGCGGTACGGATCGTGTTCGGATGGACACGGAAGGGGCGCGCGTGCGGAGCTGCGCCTGGAAGAGCAAGCGAACGAGTGAGGTTGTTTTGGCCACGACGGTGCGACGTGCCGTACTGACCCTCCCCGCCGGTCCGTTGGGCCCGGAGAATCCCCTCCCCGGCCTGCGCACCCTCGACCGGGTGCAGGTGTGGGACGACCGGACCAAGCAGGGCATGCCGCGCGACATGGCACGTCAGATGGGATACGAGCCGCTGCGCACGCTCCTTCCCGTACGGACGCTGGACGGGTACGGGCGCGAGCGCACCGAGACGGACCTCGACGCGGTCGTGATCGAGAACGACCGGCTGCGGGTCACCGTCCTGCCCGGTCTCGGTGGCCGGATCCAGTCGCTCCACCACAAGCCCACGGGACGCGAACTGGTCTACCGCAACCCTGTTCTCCAGCCCGCCGACTTCGCCCTCAACGGGGCCTGGTTCTCCGGCGGCATCGAGTGGAACATCGGCGCGACCGGCCACACCACCCTCGCCTGCGCCCCGCTGCACGCGGCCGTCGTGCCCGCCCCCGACGGCGGCGAGATGGTCCGGCTGTGGGAGTGGGAGCGCCTGAGGGACCTGCCCTTCCAGATCGACCTGTGGCTGCCCGCCGACTCCGACTTCCTGTACGTGGGCGTACGCGTCCGCAACCCGCACGAGCGGCCCGTGCCCACCTACTGGTGGTCCAACACCGCCGTCGAGGAGACCGAGCGCACGCGCGTCCTCGCCCCCGCGGACGAGGCCTGGCACTTCGCTTACGAGAAGTCGCTGAGCCGGGTCCCCGTCCCGCACTCCGACGGCGCCGACCGTACGTACCCCACCCGCAGCGACCACCCCGCCGACTACTTCTACGACGTGCCCGAGGAGTCGCGGAAGTGGATCGCCTCGCTGGACGGGGCCGGCGAGGGGCTCGTCCAGACCTCCACCGACCGGCTGCGCGGGCGCAAGCTCTTCCTCTGGGGCAGCGGGCACGGCGGACGCCGCTGGCAGGAGTGGCTGACCGAGCCCGGCACCCCGGGCTACGCCGAGATCCAGGCCGGGCTCGCCCGCACCCAGCTGGAGCACATACCCCTCGAAGCGGAGACCTCGTTCAGCTGGCTGGAGGCGTACGGGCCGCTGTCCGCCGACGCGCAGACCGTGCACGGCGACGACTGGACGGCGGCGCGCACGGCGGCGGAGCAGGCCCTTGAGGCGGCGCTGCCCCGCGCCGCCGTCGACGCCGCGTACACCGCATGGCTCGCCCACGCCGACCACGAGCCCGGCGAGATCCTGGCGGAGGGATCGGGCTGGGGCGCCCTGGAAGTACTGCGCGGCGGATTCAAGCTGCCGGGCACCCCCTTCCCGGAGTCGACGCTGACCGAACAGCAGCAGCCCTGGCTGGAGTTGCTGGGCGGCGGCTCGCTCCCGGCCCCCCGGGAGGCCGCCCCGCCCGGGCCCTCGCTCGTCGCCCCGCACTGGCGCGACATGCTGGAGACCGCCCCCGCCGAACCCCTCACCGAGTACCACCTCGGCATCGCCCAGTGGCACGCGGGCGACCTGGCCCAGGCGGTCCGCAGCTGGGAGCGAGGCCTGCAACTCTCCTCATCCCGCTGGCCGTTGCTCCGCTGCCTGGCCCTCGCCGACTGCGAGGCCGGACATCACGAGCGGGCCGCCGACCTGTACGCGGAAGCCTTCGCCGACCTCTGCGAGGAGCGCCGCGACGGCGAGGAGTGGACGGCGGCCACCGCCGCACTCGGCCGGGAGGCGATCGAGGCCCTGCTCGCCGCGGGCCGCCCCGCCCAGGCCCGTACCGTCTGGGAAGGGCTGGCGCCCGCCACCCGGGCCACCGGCAGGTTCCGCCTCGTCGAGGTGCAGTTGCTCGTCGCCGAGGGGGACCGGGACGCGGCCCGGGCCGTCTTCGACGAGGGCTTTGAGGTCGCCGATCTGCGCGAGGGCTCGACCGCCGTCAGCGACGTCTGGGCGACCGTCACCGACGAACCGGTGCCGGGGGTCTACGACTTCGGGCGGCGCGAGGAGGGCTCCTAGCGCTCCTGCCGGGTGGGGGACGGGCCGCCCCGGTCCACGTACTCGAAGACGGAGCCGTCCGGGTGGAGGACGATCAGGTTGCGGCCCACCGGGGTCGCCACCGGGCCCGCGACGACCTGCGCGCCGGCGGCGGTGAGCGTGATGTGGGCCTCCTCGACGTCCTTCACCGCGACCGTCGCCGTGACCTTCCGCAGCAGGTCGATCTCCTCGCGCGGGCCGCTCATCACCAGGAAGCAGCCGACGGCGGCGACCGAGACCCCGCCGCGCTCGAAGCGCTGCGCGCGGCTGCCCGTGATGCGCTCGTAGAAGGCGGCCGTGGTGTCCAGTGCTGCGGTGTCGTCCACGTAGATGCGCAGTGTGGTTCCCAAGATCTCCATGAGGACGAGGGTAGTTGGGCGGGGGCGCGGTCGTCAGGCGCGGCAGAGGATCTCGCCGTGCGGGACCATGAACCACGCGTCCTGCCGGGCGCCCCACTCGCGCCACGCCTCGGCGATCTCCCCGAGCTGTCCGGCGGTCGCGTGCCCGCCGGACACCGCCAGGTCCGCGTACGACGAAGCGACCGTACGGTCCGCCCACAGGCCGCTCCACCAGGCGAGCTCGTCGGGGGCGGCGTAGCACCAGGTCGCCGCCGACGAGGCGACGTCCGTGAAGCCGGCCTGCTGGGCCCAGGAGCGCAGCCGCCGCCCGGCGTCCGGCTCGCCGCCGCCCGCGCGGGCCACCCGGTGGTACAGATCCATCCAGTCGTCCAGCAAGGGCGGTTCGGGGTACCAGGCCATCGCCGCGTAGTCGCTGTCGCGGGCCGCGACGATGCCGCCCGGGCGGCACACCCGGCGCATCTCGCGCAGGGCGGCGACCGGGTCGCCCACGTGCTGGAGCACCTGGTGGGCGTGGACGACGTCGAAGGAGTCGTCGGGGTAGGTGAGGGCGTGCACGTCCGCGGTCGCGAAGTCGACGTTCTCCAGGCCCCGTCCGGCGGCGGTCCCACGGGCCCGGTCGAGGATGCCCGCCGCGGAGTCGACGCCCGTGACATGGCCGTCGGGGCCGACCAGGTCGGCCAGGTCGGCGGTGATGCTGCCCGGACCGCAGCCGACGTCCAGCACGCGCTGCCCCGGGCGGAGCCGGGGAACGAGATACGCGGCGGAGTTGCCGGCGGTGCGCCAGCTGTGCGAGCGCAGTACGGACTCGTGGTGGCCGTGGGTGTAGACGGCGGTCTCGTGCGGCACGGGGCACTCCTTCTCGCAGCGGGCGGTGCGGTGTGCTCACGGTACGCCGGTGTGTTGGAGTGTGAGACGAGTGTCTCGGTGTGTGGACATGAGTCCTGTGGTGGCCGGGGTGTGGCCATTCATCGCACCACCACCTTCTCCACTAGCAGCCGTACCGCCGCCGCCACCGACTGCGCGTCGATCCCGGCCCCGTACAACTGCTCGTCGGGGGTGGCCGAGCCGGGCATGTTCGACACGGCGAGGCGCACCAGCCTCGGCACCGGCCGCCCGTCCGCGAACGCCTCGGCGACGGCGTCGCCGATTCCGCCCTCGGCACGGTGGTCCTCGACCGTCACGAGAGCACCGGTCTCCTCTCCCGCGGCCCACAGCGTCTGCGCGTCGACCGGCTTGACGGAGTACAGGTCGACCACCCGCACTCCGATGCCCTCGGCGGCCAGCAGCTCCGCGGCCTCCAGCGCTTCCGGCACGGTCGTCCCGGCGGCGACCAGCGTCAACCGGTCCGCCTCTCCGCGCCGCAGCACCTTGCTGCCGCCGATCGGGAACTCCTCGTCCGGCCCGTAGAGGACGGGAGACTTGCCGCGGCCGGTCCGCAGGTAGCGGATGCCGTCGAGGTCGGCCATCGTCGCGACGAGCTTCGCCGTCTGGTTGGCGTCGCACGGGCACAGCACGGTGCTGCCGTGCAGGGAACGCATCATCGCCAGGTCTTCGAGGCCCATCTGGGAGGGCCCGTCCTGGCCGATGGCGACGCCCGCGTGCGAGCCGACGACGTTGAGGTTCGCCCGGCCGACAGCCGCCATCCGCAGGAAGTCGTGCGCCCGGGTGAGGAACGCGGCGAACGTCGACACGTACGGGACGTGGCCGCGTGCCTGCATGCCGACGCCCGCCGCGACGAGCAGCTGCTCGGCGATGTAGCACTCGAAGTACCGGTCGGCATGGCCCTCGGCGAAGTACTCGGTACGGGTCGAGTCGCCGACCTCGCCGTCCAGCGCGACCACGTCGCCGCGCGCCGAGCCGAGCGCGGCGAGCGCCCTGCCGTACGCGTCGCGGGTGGCGACCGGGTCCCCGCCCTTCTCGAAGCGGGGCAGCGTCAGGTGCCCGCTGGGCACCGCGTGCAGGGTGCGGGCCGCGACCGGCTTGTGCACGTCCACGTGCCGGGCCCGTACGCCGCCCAGCTCGGCGATGGCCGCGGTCGCGTCCGGCAGCGGCTTGCCGTGCATGCCCTCCTTGTCGGCGACCTCCTCAACACCCTTGCCCTTGACGGTGCTTGCGAGGATCGCGGTCGGCCGGTCCAGGGTCGAGCAGGCCTCGGCGTAGGCCCGGTCGACGGCGTCCACGTCGTGCCCGTCGACCTCGACCGTGTGCCAGCCGAACGCCCTGAGGCGGCGGGTGTACGCACCGAGGTCGTGGCCGTGCCGGGTCGGGCCGCGCTGGCCGAGCCGGTTGACGTCCACGATCAGCGTCAGGTGGTCGAGCTTCTCCGCGGCGGCGTGCTCGACGGCCTCCCACACCGACCCCTCGGCCATCTCGCTGTCGCCGCTGATCACCCACACCCGGTACGGGATCCGGTCGAGACGCTTCCCGGCGAGCGCCATGCCGACGCCGACGGGCAGCCCCTGCCCGAGCGAGCCGGTCGCGACGTCCACCCACGGCAGCCGGGGAGTCGGGTGCCCTTCGAGGCGGCTGCCCCGGCTGCGGAAGGTCAGCAGCTCCTCGTCGCTGACGGCGCCGGCCGCGCGGTAGAGGGCGTAGAGGAGCGGCGACGCGTGTCCCTTGGAGAGGATCAGGTGGTCGTTGCCGGGGTGGTCGGGCCGGCCGAAGTCGTAGCGCAGGTGGTTCGCCAGGAGTACGGCGCCGAGTTCGGCGGCGGACATGGACGAGGTCGCGTGCCCGGACCCGGCGGCATCCGTGGCGCGGACGGTGTCGACCCTCAACTGCTGGGCGAGCTCGGACAGTTCGGCGGTGGACAGGGCTTCGGTGGGCATGTTTCTCCTTGGATCTACGAGTGTGATGTGTCGTGAGGGCCCGGGGTGCCGCGGCGGTCCTGACGGCCGTGGCGGCCCGGGGCTTCGGCGGGTGCGGAGCGACCGCCCGGCAGGCGCGCCGACTCCGGCGACGAGGTGTCCAGCGGCACCGACCCCGACCTGACGAGCCCCAACTGGACGGACTGGCGCGGCAGTACGGCGTCCAGCAGCCAGTCGGCGGCCACCCGTACGCGGTTCCCCGGCATCGCGGCCAGGTGGTAGCCGCGGGTCACCGCTCCCGCGGCGATCCCCGACAGCGGCACCCCGAGCGGGTTCGCGGCGGCCTTGACGCCGCCCAGGTCGACGACGAAGCCCAGGTCGTGGTGCTGGTAGGCCTTCATCCCGGCGGCGCCGAGTCCGAGCGAGACGGCGACGTTGTGCCCGGCCACCCTGCCCTGCCGGGCGGCGTGCTGCGCCGTCATCGGGGTGAACTCTCCCGGCCTGGTCAGGTCCGGCACCGCCGCCGCGTCGCCGCACGCGAAGACCTCCGGGCGCCCCGGCACGTTCAGGTGCGTGTCGACCAGCAGCCGTCCCTTCTCCACGGAGAGCCCGAGATCGGAGACGAGCGGATCGGGCCGTACGCCCACGCACCAGACCAGCGACCTGGTCGGCACGGACTCCCCGTCGTCGAGGAGCACCCCGCGCTCGGTGGCCTCCTTGACGGAGGTCCCGGTCCTGACGTCGACGCCGCGCTCGCGCAGGACCTTGGCCGCGGTCCGCGACAGCCGCTCGTCGAGCTCGGGCAGGACCTTGTCGGCGACGTCGAGCAGGATCCAGCGGGGCCTGCGCCGAGGGGCCCCGCCACTGTTGCGACGTACCAGCGCATCGGTGAACATGGCGCCCTGCGCGGCGACTTCGACGCCCGTGTAGCCCGCGCCGACGACCACGAAGGTGCGGCGTGCGGCGATCTCCCCGGGGTCCCGGGTGCCGGTCGAGAGCTCGATCTGGCGGATGAGGTGGTCGCGCAGGTACAGCGCCTCGGGCAGACCGCGGAAGCCGTGGGCGTACTCGGTGACACCCGGGATCGGCAGCAGCTTGTTGACGCTGCCGACGGCCAGTACCAGACGGTCGTAGCCGAGCTCCCCGGTGCGCCCCTCGGGGTCGGTGTAGTGCACCCGGCGGCTCGCCAGGTCGACACGTCCGGCCTCTCCGAGCACGAGGCGTACGCCCGGCAGGGTGGCGGTGAGGGAGACGCTGACCCGGCGCGGCTCCAGGATCCCGGCGGCGACCTGGGGCAGCAGGGGCAGGTAGAGGAAGTAGTCGGTGGGGTTGAGCAGGACGACCTCGGCCCGGCCCCCGACCTGCCGGGAGAGCGTGCGGGCGGCCTGGTGACCGGCGAATCCTGCGCCTACGACGACGATGCGGGAACGGCTCACTTTCGACTCCGGGGCGGTCTCGGGGGCGGGTGCGGTGCGGAGTCCGGCGAGGTCTGGGCCGGCTTCCCGGACCCGTGCCGCGTGCCCTTCCCCGGCCCGCCCAAACTCCGTGATCGGTGTGTTTCCGGGCGTGCTCCCGGGTTACCCGGCATCCACGGACGCGCGGTGACAGACGCGCGGTACACGCATGCCGACCCGTCTCGAAAGGCGCAGTCCATGACCGAATTCGGCTACTTCCTCATCAGCGAGGAGTTCGGCCCTGCCGAGCTGGTGGAGCAGGCCCGGATGGCCGAGCAGGCAGGCTTCCAGGCACTGTGGATCTCCGACCACTTCCACCCGTGGAACGGCGAGCAGGGCCAGAGCCCGTTCGTCTGGTCGGTGATCGGCGCCCTGTCGCAGGCGGTGTCGCTGCCCGTGCAGACGGCGGTGACCTGCCCGACCGTACGCATGCATCCGGCGATCGTCGCGCAGGCGGCGGCGACGGCCGCGGTGCAGCTCGGCGGCCGGTTCCGGCTCGGGGTCGGCAGCGGCGAGGCGCTCAACGAGCACGTCCTTGGCGGCCCGTGGCCGAGCGCCAGGATCCGGCTGGACATGCTCGAAGAGGCGGTTCAGCTGATCCGCAACCTCTTCGACGGTAACGAGGTCAGCCACGAGGGCAAGCACTACACCGTGGAGAACGCCCGCCTGTACACCGTCCCCGACGAGCCCGTCCCGATCGACGTCTCGGCCTTCGGCCCGAAGGCGATGGCGCTCGCCTCGCGGATCGGCGACGGCCTGATCACCATGAAGCCGGACGAGGGCGCGGTGACCAGGTTCCGCAAGGGCGGTGGCGGTGCGAAACCCGTCAGCGGCGGCTACAAGGTCTGTTACGGCCAGGACCGCGCGGAATCGGTGCGCACGGCACACCGGCTGTGGGCCAGTGAGCAGTTGCCCGGCGAAATGGGCCAGGTCCTGCCCACACCAAGGCACTTCGAACAGGTTTCGCAGCTCGTCACCGAGGACATGGTGGCTTCGAAGGTGGTGTGCGGCGATGACATCGACGCACACGTGGGGCGCCTCCAGAGCTACGCCGACGCCGGGTTCGACCGGGTGTACGTGCACCAGATCGGTCCGGATCAGCGCGGCTTCTTCGACTTCTACCGCACCAAGGTGCTGCCCCAGGTTCAGGAGCCCTGAGATGAGGCTGACCCAGGCCGCCCACCACCCGTCCCCCGCCTGGCGCCCGACGCTGCGCACCCGGCTGGCCCACCTGCTCGCCCGGCTCAGGTCCGTCGCCCTGCGACGGCGGAACGCCTAGCAGCCCCTGTGCCGCTCGTGCGATCAAGTGCCATTCTGGGAGGGACCCAAGGGGGCGGCACGATGAGTGGAACTGATGAATTCTGGAATCAGTTCAACGCACGCCACGAGGCGGGAAAGAAGGCGCACAGGGAGGCTGAGGAGCGGCTCGCGAAACGGCAGGAGGCCGCCCGGCGCGCGAGGATCGCGGCCGAAACCGCAGAAGACGAACGGGCGGCCCGGGAGGCTCACGCAACCCAGGTGGCCAAATGGCGGCTGAAGTACCGGTGCAGCGTCTGCGGCCGGCTGCCGGGAGCCTCCCCGGTGATCGAGAGGATCGACAACTCCTACTACGACGACGGCCGTTACGTGCAGGTCGACGACACCTACGTCGTGCACTGGGACCGGATTCCCCAGGACATGGTCCGATGCGTGTGGGGAGCCTTCCTGACCCACTGCGCACACGACAACGGCGAGTGCAGCAACGGTGAGATCTGCATCAAGTGTGCGCGCAAGGTGGACAGGAAGGCCCGGAGGGGATGACGGGTCCGTGAAGTGCGGGTGGTTGCGCCGGGGTTCGGTTTCCGCGGTGGATTATGCGGTCCCGCGTGTCACCGTGCTCAGGGGTGCCGCGATCGATTCGAGGCTCTTGCGTTCGCTCTTCACGCCCAGGAAGGATTCGACGATCCCCGCCGCCACCATCAGAGCGGCCCCGATGCAGAACGCCAGCGCCGTGTCTCCCGGTTTGCCGCTGCTGACCAGGCCGTTGAAGAGGATCGGACCCGTGATGCCGCCCAGTGCCGTGCCCACCGCGTAGAAGAAGGAGATGCACATGGCCCGCGTCTCCAGCGGGAAGACCTCACTGACCGTCAGATAGGCCGAACTCGCCCCGGCCGAGGCGAAGAAGAGGACGACGCACCAGCATGCCGTCATCGTCGTGGCCGTCAGCGCCCCGTTCCGGAAGAGGACCGCGGTGCCGAAGAGGAGGAGGCCGGAGAGGATGTAGGTGCCCGCGATCATCGGGACGCGTCCGACCGAGTCGAAGAAGTGCCCCAGGACCAGCGGGCCGAGCAGGTTGCCGACCGCGATGACCGCGAAGTAGTACGCGGCCGAGCCGGTGCCGACGCCGAAGAACTTGTCCAGGATGACCGCGTACCCGAAGGTGATCGAGTTGTAGAGGAAGGCCTGGCCGACGAAGAGGGACAGGCCGAGGATCGCGCGCTTGCGGTACTGCGAGAAGACCGTGCGCATGATCTCCAGGAAGCCGATCGAGCCCCGCTGGCGGACGGTGATCTCCTCGTCCGGTTCCGGCAGCGGTGAGCCCGTCTCGTCGTGGACCTTCTGTTCCACCGCCGAGACGATCCGGTCGGCCTCCTCCTCCCTGCCGTGCACCATCAGCCATCGCGGGCTCTCCGGGACATGTCGGCGCACGAGCAGGATCACCAGGCCGAGTACCACGCCGATCGCGAAGGCCAGGCGCCAGCCGACGTCCTTCGCGAACAGGTCCGTGTCGAGGAGCGCGACGGAGGCCAGTGCGCCCAGGGCCGCGCCGGCCCAGAACGTACCGTTGATGATGAGGTCGATGCGCCCGCGCAGCCTGCTCGGAATCAGTTCGTCGATGGCCGAGTTGATCGCCGCGTATTCGCCGCCGATGCCGAATCCCGTGAAGAAGCGGCAGACGAAGAAGAACCAGGCGGATTCCGCCAGGGCGGTGGCCGCTGTTGCCGCGAGATAAACGGCGAGCGTGATGATGAAGAGCTTCTTGCGGCCGAAGAGGTCGGTGAGCCGGCCGAAGAAGAGGGCGCCGATACACGCCCCCGCCACATAAAGGGCGGCAGCGGTAGTAGTGACCTGTGTCGTCGTGATGGCGATACCACTGCCCTCTTCGGCGAGGCGTACGACGATATTGCCGACGATGGTCACCTCCAGGCCGTCGAGGATCCACACCGTGCCGAGGCCGATGATGATCCTCCAGTGCCAGGGGGACCACGGCAGCCGGTCGAGACGTGCCGGAATGCGCGTGCGGACCTCGGGGAACTCTCCGCCGTCTGTTGTTTTCATGGCGCGACGAGTACCCCGGGCCGAATCGAACAACGCCCCGCGTCGGAGGGTTTGCGTCAGACGTGTGCGGTTACCCGCACCACCGAGGCAGCCATGGCAAATACATCAGAGAACACTCCGAAGAAGACGCAGGCCAAGACCGACGACGCACAGCGCGAAGAGCAGCAGGACCAGCCGAATCCGAAGAGGAACGAACGGCGAGAGCAGAAGAAGCCGGGGCCGATGCAAGTACTGCGCGCAGCCCGCGAGCAGATTTCGGAACTCACCGGCATGCCCGCCGAATCCGTGTCCTCCTTCGAACAGAGCGAGGACGGCTGGGTGTTGCGCGTGGAGGTGCTCGAACTGGAGCGCGTCCCCGACACCATGAGCCTGCTCGCTTCGTACGAGGTCCGGCTGGACCCGGACGGCGGGCTCACCGGATATCGCCGCGTCGGTCGTTACGAGCGCGGCAGGGCCGACAAGAAGTAGCACCGGCCCCGCACAAACCACCAAGGAGCCCGCTCAACCCACGAAGAGCCCGCGCAATCCACGAAGAGAAGGAGGACCGGTCGACATGTCTGTTGTTCCGGCACAGCAAGGCGGAGGCGGCGGAGGTACCAGCGGTCTCTACGACGTCCTGGAGCTCGTCCTCGACCGGGGGCTCGTCATCGACGCGTTCGTCCGAGTCTCCCTGGTCGGCATCGAGATCCTGAAGATCGACATCCGTGTCGTGGTGGCGAGCGTGGACACCTATCTCCGCTTCGCCGAGGCCTGCAACCGCCTCGACCTGGAGACCGGCGCCAACAAGAGCCCGGGGCTCCCCGAGATCGTCGGCGACACGATGGAGAAGGGTGCGTCCGGCAAGACCAAGGGCGCCCTGTCCGGCGCCGCCGAGACCATATCGGGCGCGTTCCAGCAGGCCCGTGACGAGGGCCAGTCCGAGTCGAGGCCGCGGGCCCGTCGCACCACGTCCCGCCGGAAGGAGGAGCAGGAATGAGCACCTACGTCTACGGAATCACCCGGGCGGCGCACCCCGCCCTCCCCGAGAAGATGGGCGGCGTCGGCGACCCGCCGCAGCCCGTCTACGCCATCAGGACCGGTGAGTTGACCGCCCTGGTCAGCGAGGCGCCGGAGAACCTGCGGCCCAAGCGCCGCGACCTGCTCGCCCACCAGAGCGTGCTGTCCGAGGCGGGCGCGGCAGGTGCCGTGCTGCCGATGCGCTTCGGCAGCGTCTCGGCCGACGACGAGGTCGTGAAGAGCGTCCTCGCCGAGCGCGAGAAGCACTACCTGGAGCGGCTCGACGCCCTTGAGGGCAAGGTCGAGTACAACATCAAGGCCACCCACGACGAGGAGGCCGTACTCCACCAGGTACTCGCCAACGACGCCGAGCTCCGCACCCTCAACGAGGCCAACAGGGCCGCGGGCGGCGGCACTTACGAGCAGAAGCTGCACCTCGGCGAGCGCGTCGTGGCCGCCGTGCAGCAGCGCGAGAGGGTCGACGGGCAACTGGTGCGGCAGGCGCTCGAAGGTGCCGCGACCGACACCAGCCCGGGACCCGAGTCCACCGGCTGGCTGGCCAACGTGTCCTTCCTCGTGGAGCGCGAGCGCTCCGCCGAGTTCATCGAGGCCGTCGACGCCCTCCAGCGGGAAGCCCCGCACCTGGTGCTCCAGGTCAACGGCCCGCTGCCGCCGTACAGCTTCGTGGAATAGCCCATGGGCCTCCTGGGAGAGCTGCTCCTCCTTCCGCTGGCCCCTGTCCGCGGCACCGGCTGGGTGCTGCGGCAGGTGGTCGCGGAGGCGGAGAAGCAGTACTACGACCCGTCGGTCGTCCAGAGCGAACTCCGTGCCCTTGAGGAGCGCCTTGAGGCCGGGGAGATCGACGAGGCCGAATTCGACCGCCGCGAGGACGAGCTCCTCGACCGGCTGGAGCAGAAGCAGAAAGGGACGCGACAACCATGAACAACAGGCTCGGACTGGGGCTCGCCGTAGGCGCGGGCTATCTGCTGGGGCGGACCAGGAAGCTCAAGTTCGCCTTCGCCGTCGGCACGTTCGTCGCGGGCAAGAAGCTGCAGCTGAGCCCGAAGGCGCTGATGGACTTCGCGTCCTCGCAGTTGCAGAACAACCCGCAGTTCAAGGAGATCGGCGACCAGCTCCGCGAGGACATGCGCGGTGTCGGGAAGGCCGCCACCGGCGCGATCATCAACCGCCAACTCAGCGGACTCGCCGACAAGTTGCACGACCGCACGCTGAACGTTCAGGACCGGGCCGCCGGCCTCGTGCCCGACATCAGCAGCCTGAAGGACCAGAAGGGCGGCAAGGGCCGGGACGAGGAGGAGTACGACGAGGAAGAGGCCGAGGAGCGCGAGGAACCGCGCGGCCGGGCCCGTAAGAAGTCCGCGTCGTCCTCCTCCCGGTCTTCGTCCTCCGGCTCCTCTTCCTCCGGATCGTCGTCCCGGTCCTCCGCCGGTTCCGGCTCCGGTTCGCGTACGTCCAAGAAGTCCGCGTCCGGCGGTGCGAAGAAGGCCGCGCAGAGCAGCTCCGGCTCCGCACGCAAGACCGCCTCCGGGGCTTCCGGCACCTCCGGTACTTCCGGTACGGCGAAGAAGACGGCCTCCGGCGCGACCGGCGCCGCGAAGAAGACCGCGGCGCGCAGGACCACCGCCGCGAAGGGGGGAGAGCGACGTGGCTGACCTGAAGAGCGCGGCCGGCGCGCTGAAGCCGGACACCGAGATCACCGACCGTCTCAGGGCCGAGGCCCAGGCCTACCTCGCCGCGCAGGTCACGCGGATGCTGACCGGCGTGGGCCGCAAGCTCGGCGAGTCCACCGTGAAGCTCAACGACATCGCCGAGGGCAACAGCCCCGGCTTCGCCAAGCTCGCGCTCGACGGCGGCCGGAAGCTGGCCGAGGGCAAGGGGCCGGTGCGTTCCACCGTGGAACTCGGCGCCGGCCGTGTGAAGGACAAGGCGAAGGACGCGGTTGCCGGTCTGTTCGGCGGCAAGGGCAAGCGCAAGAAGGGCGGCGGGGGCGGAAAGCCCATCGTCATCCTGGAGACGATCGACGTAGGCGTGCCGGTCCGGGTCGCATACGACCAGTGGACCCGCTACGAAGACTTCTCCACCTTCGCCAAGGGCGTGAAGAGCGCCACGACCGCCGACGACACCTCCTCCGACTGGAAGCTCAAGGTCTTCTGGTCCAACCGGAGCTGGAAGGCGCACACCACCCAGCAGGTCCCCGACGCGCGGATCTCCTGGACGTCCGAGGGCGCCAAGGGCACCACCAAGGGCGTCGTCACCTTCCACCCGCTGGGCGACAACCTCACCCGAGTGCTGCTGGTGATCGAGTACTACCCCAAGGGTCTGTTCGAAAGGACCGGCAACATCTGGCGCGCCCAGGGCCGCCGGGCCCGGCTCGACCTCAAGAACTACGCCCGGCACATCTCGATGAAGGGCGACATCGACGACGGCTGGCGCGGCTCCATCGAGGACGGCGAGGTCGTCAAGTCCCACGAGGACGCGCTGGCCGAGGAGGAAGAGGCCCGCTCCGAGGAAGAGGGCCATGAGGGTGAAGAGGGGCGGCAGCCCGACGACGACCGCCCCGAGGGCGAGCACGAGGAGGAAGAGGAGGCCGAGGAGGAGCAGGCGCCCGAGGCCGAGTACGAGGAGGACGAAGAGCCAGGGGCCGAGTACGAGGAGGGTGAGCCCGAGGAGTCGTACGAAGAGGAGGAGGAAGAGGGCGAGCCGGAGGCCGAGTACGAGGAGGAGGACGACCCCGAGGCCGAGTACGAAGAGGCCGAGATCGTCGACGAGGACGAGGGCCGGGACCAGGAGGACGCCGACTCCCGCAAGCAGCGCGAGTACGCCGACTCCGGAGACAGGGGCCGCCGATGAGCACCGCCGCAAGACTGCCCGACCCGTACGGGTCGGGCGGCGGGGCCAACCTCGCCGACATCCTCGAACGGGTTCTCGACAAGGGCGTCGTCATCGCGGGAGACATCAAGATCAATCTCCTGGACATCGAGCTCCTCACCATCAAGCTGCGGCTGATCGTCGCCTCGGTCGACAAGGCCAAGGAGATGGGCATCGACTGGTGGGAGGACGATCCGTCGCTCTCCTCCGGTGCCAGGCGCCGCGAGATCGCCGCGGAGAACGAGCGCCTCAAGCGCCGCATCGCCGATCTGGAGGCCTCCGCCCCGGAGGCTCCGGAGCTTGAAAAGGCGAAGGACGGGCAATCAGAACAGGCATGACAGACATGACAGACAGCGCCGACGAGATCGGGCCCGAAGTCTTCACGGACGAGGCGGGCCCCGCAGAGCTCCGCTACGTCTACGCCGTGACCCGCCCCTTCGAGGGAGTGCTCCCCGAGGAGGGCGGGCGCGGCCTCGACGGCGAGCCGCCCCGGCTGCTGCGCCACGGCGGCCTGGTCGCCGTCGTCAGCCCGGTACGGGCCGCCGACTTCGACGAGGCGCCGCTCAAGGCCCACCTCGAAGACCTCGACTGGCTCGCCGCCACGGCCCGTACCCACCAGGCGGTCGTCACCGCCCTGACCGCCGTCACCACCCCGCTGCCGCTGCGGCTGGCGACCGTGTGCCGTGACGACGACGGGGTGCGGCGGCTGCTGGAGAGCGGGCGGGAGCGGTTCGTGCGGGCACTGGAGCGGCTCGACGGACGGGTCGAGTGGGGGGTCAAGGTGTACGTGGAGACCGCGCCCAGGCCCCCCGAGGGTGCCGGGACCCCCGAGGAGGCCCCGGCACCCGCCGCCCCGCCGCCCTCGGCCGGTGAGCCCGGCGCCGGGCGCAGCTACCTCCAGCAGCGGCTCGCCCAGCGGCGCAGCCGCGAGACGGAGTCCAGGAAGGCCGACGCCTTCTGCCGCAGGCTCCACGCCGAGCTCTCGCAGTCCGCCGAGGCGGCCCTGCTGCACCGCCTCCAGGACGGCCGGCTCTCGGGCCGCAGCGAACAGAACGTGCTCAACGCCGCCTATCTGGTGCCGCGCACCACCAGCGAGGCGTTCGTGGAGCAGGTGCAGGCCCTGACGCCTTCGCCACAGGACGACGGGAACGTCACGGTCGAACTGACCGGGCCGTGGGCGCCGTACTCCTTCGCCGGGATCGGCGACGAGGACGGCACCACGTGACCCACCACACCGACGACCACGACATCGACGCCCTCGCCCAGCGCGAGATCTCCCTCGTCGACCTGCTCGACCGGCTGCTGGCGGGCGGGGTGGTGCTCTCCGGAGACCTGACCCTGCGGATCGCGGACGTCGATCTCGTACGCATCGACCTCAACGCGCTCATCAGCTCGGTCAGCGAGAACGTGCCGTCTCCCTTCGAGGAAATGAACTGACGTGGAGAGGAAGGGAGTTGCCATGAGTGACGAACACCGTGCCGGTCGCACCGGGACCATCGGCCTCGGCGCAAGCGGCGCCGACCCCGCGGCCACGGGCGACGAGGCCAGGCGCAGGAAGGTCGAGCTCGACGCCGACACCGTCGAGCGGGACCTGGCCAAACTCGTCCTGACCGTCGTCGAGTTGCTGCGACAGCTGATGGAACGTCAGGCACTGCGGCGCGTCGACACCGGTGAACTCACCGAGGACCAGGAGGAGCGGATCGGCATGACGCTGATGCTGCTGGAGGACAGGATGGAGATCCTGCGGAGCAAGTTCGGTCTCGAACCCGGGGACCTGAACATCGACCTGGGTCCGCTGGGGCCCCTGCTGCCCAGGAACTGACCTCCTGTGAGCGAAGGTTCGCAGGCCGAACACACCGAAGAAACCGCACACACCGAAGACACCGAACGCACCGATCCTGCCGGGGACGCCCGGCCCGTCGGCAACGCCGAGAGCGTCTCCGACCGCAAGACCCGCATCACGGTCCTGGTGGCCCTCGCCGCCAACCTCCTCATCGCCGTCGCCAAAGCCGTCGGCGGTCTCGTCGCCTCCTCGCCCGCCCTGCTCTCCGAGGCGGCGCACTCCGTCGCCGACAGCATCAACGAGGTCTTCCTGCTGGCCGCGCTGCGCCGCAGCCGCCGCCCCGCCGACCGCAGGCACCCCTTCGGCTACGGCAAGGAGCGCTACTTCTGGTCGCTCCTGGCCGCCGTCGGCATCTTCGTGCTCGGCGCCGGCTTCTCCTTCTTCCAGGGCGTCGAAGCCCTGCGGAAACCGCCCGCGGGGGAGTCCACCAGCGGATACGTCGCCGGGCTGATCGTCCTCGGCGTGGCACTCGCCGCCGAGGGCACCTCCCTCGTCCGCGCCCTGTGGCAGGTCCGCAAGCAGCCCGGCAAGGGCCTCGGCAAGGACCCGGCCCTGCGTACCGTCGTCGCCGAGGACAGCACCGCCGTCGTCGGCGTGCTCGTCGCCATGGCCGGCATGGCCCTGCACATGGCCACCGGGCAGGTCGCCTACGAGGCCGCCGCCTCGCTCACCATCGGACTGCTCCTGGTGTACGTGGCCTACCGGCTCGGCTCCGACGCCCGCGCCCAGCTCATCGGCGAGGCCGTCGACCCCGAACTGCGCGACGGAATCCGCGAACTCCTGGACTCCCAGCCGGAGATCGACCGGGTGGCGGCCCTGCTCACCATGCGGCTCGGCATGGAATCGACCCTCGTGGCGGTCCGTATCGACCTGATGCCGGGGCTGGACAGCGAGCGCGTCGAACTGGTCTCCGAGCGCATCAAGCAGCTCATACGGAAGACCTGGCCGGAGGCCGACCAGGTCTTCCTCGATGTGACGGAGGCCCCCACGGACGAGCACGCCGAAGGCGAACTCGTGCCGGGGGAGCGGCCGGAGAAGGGCCGGCGGCCCCGAAGGTCCGGAACTACAGAGCCGTCTGAACGGTAGGCATCGGCCGGTACACCGTGAGTGCCTCGTCCGCCTTGTCGATGACGAAAGCGGGCGGGGCCTCGGCCACTTCGCCGTCGTACGCGAGCGGTGTCCCCGGCTCGATTCCCGCGAGGCGCAGCCGCCGCATCCGGCCCGCCGAGTGGAAAGGGGAACGGCTCAGCGGCCCGGAGAGCGCCGCCAGTATCAGCCGCAGCCCCGGCAGCCGGCCGCCGTGCACCACGCGGACGTCGAGCAGCCCGTCCGCGAGGTCGAAGCGGCGGCCGGGCGTCGGGCCCATCCGCTGGTACAGGCCGTTCCCGGCGAACAGCATCCACATGCCGCGCCGCTTGCCCCGCACCTCCGCCACCAACGGCCTTTCCCCGCGCAGGACCTGATACGCGGCGAGGACTCCGGCGGGCCAGCCGCCGATGCGCGGCGACCAGTGCTCGCGGATGCGGACCAGCTCCGGGTAGACACCGAGGCTGAAGGTGTTCAGGAAGTGGCCGGGGGAGCCGTCCGGGTCGGGGCCCGGGGTGAAGCGGCCCAGGTCCACCTTGACCGCGTCGCCCGCCTCCACCGCCCGGCAGGTGTCCTGCACGGTCTCGATGTTCAGGTCGTACGCGAAGTGGTTGAGGGTGCCGCCGGGGAAGACGGCGAGCGGAACTCCCGCGCGGGCGGCGGCCACCGCGGCGCGGTTGACCGTACCGTCGCCGCCGCAGACGCCGAGTGCGGCGGCGCTCTCCACGGCCTTGTCGAGCTCGGCGCACAGGTCCTCGGGATCGACCTCGCGCACCTCGGCCTCGGGCAGCGCGTCGCGTACGAGAGCGGCCTTGGCGGCGGCGCTGCCGGACGCCTTGTTGACCACGACCACCAGGTCCCGGCCGCCGGGCAGCCGGGGCGCGTCGGTGTGCGGCCGGCCGGGCGACGGCAACTGGTCGCGGGTCGGCACCAGGCCCCGTACGGCGAAGGCCGCGCCCACGCCGAGCGCGGCACCGACCAGCACGTCACTGGGGAAGTGCACGCCGGTGTAGACCCGGGACAGCGCGACCGCGCCCGCCACCGGTGCCACGGCCGCGCCCCAGCCCCTGGACTCCAGGGCGACACCGGTCGCGAAGGCGGCGGCGGACGCCGAGTGCCCGGACGGGAAGGACGTGGTCAGGGGCTGGCGCTTCAGCCGGCGCATGAGCGGTACGTGGTCCAGCACCGGCCTCGTCCGGCGTACGGAGCGCTTGCCGACGGTGTTCACGGTCGCCGAGGCCAGCGCGAGGGAGGCCACACCGCGCACCGCGGCCCGGCGGGCGCGCGTACTGCCGCCGAACGCGGCGATGCCGGCGGCGGCGCCGAACCACAGCAGTCCGTGGTTGGCGCTGCGGCTCAGCCGGGGCAGCACCCGGTCGGCACCGGGCCAGTGCCGGGACGCGACGGTGCGGAAGACGGCGTGGTCGCGGGCGGTGAGCCAGGCGGCGACACGGCCTCGGGTACGGACAGGGACGGGAATCTGCGTAATGGGCTCGGACATGGCACCCGGTTACCCTGCGCGAACGATCCGAACC
>NZ_JBSGZD010000095.1:0-27083 GCF_053610825.1 Streptomyces sp. NPDC054863
CCGCCACAGTGCTGCGTGCGTACGCGGCCCTACGCGAGCGTCGACGACGGCGAGGTCGGCGGCTCGTCCGAGGTCGCCGGGGGCTTGTCGGGCGAGGTCGGCGGCTTGTCCGGGGACGTCGCCGGGGGCTTGTCGGGAGACGTCGGCGGGTCCGGCTTGGGTGTCGTCGGATCCGGCTTGGGCGTGGTCGGCGGGTCGGTCGGCTTCGTCGGCGGGTCCGTCGGCTTCGTGGGCGGATCGGTCGGCTTCGTCGGCGGGTCCGTCGGCCTGGTCGGCGGGTCGGTCGGCTTCGTCGGCGGGTCCGTCGGCTTCGTGGACGGGTCGGTCGGCGTGGTGGACGGGTCCGTCGGCCGGCCCGCCGTACCGCTCGGGGCCGGGGTGTCCTTGCCCCGGCTGGTGGAGTCGGCGGCGGGGAGGCCCGGTTGACCGGATCCCTCGTCGCCGGAACCGTCGGAGCCGTTGCCCTGGGAACCGTCGGCCTTGTCGGCGTCGATGCCGCCCTTGCCCGAGTCCTCGTTGGCGGACTGCCCGGGGACGATCTTGTCCGCGGGGCCTTCCGGGTTGCCGGTCGCCCCGAGGGTCACCACGGTGCCCAGGACGGCGACGAGCAGTGCGCCCGCTCCGGCCGCGACCAGGTTGCGCCGGGCGCCGCTGAGCATCGAGCGGCGCGACGGCGGACCGCCCGCGGCGGCCGACGGGCTGCGGCCGATCACCAACGGCCCTTCGGAGTCCGGGAGTTCACCCATGACGGGCGGGGCGGGCACACCGGCGGGCGGCGACGCCGACTCCTCGTACCGCGCGGCGGGCATCTCCTCGCCCGCCGAGGGACGGTCCGACTCGAAGGGGTTGCGCGGGGTGTCGAAGGGCGAGCGCGAGAAGGCCCCGCCGCCCGAGGGCACGGCCGCCACGATCGGCGGCCCCACCGGCCCCGTACTGCTGCGGTCCGTGACGAGTGCGAGGGCCCGCCGGGCGGCGACGGTGCCGCGCCGGTCGGCGAGCGCACCGCGCAGCCCGATCGAGGTCTCCAACTCCGCACGCGCACGGTCCAGTTGACCCGCGCAGAGTGCGAGAATCCCCAACTCGTGGTGGAAGTAGGCCTCTTCGGCCACCTCACCGGCGATCCGGGCCGCCTCGGCGCCCGTCCGCAGCGAGCGCTCCCAGGCGCCCCACTGCATGCCCGCCGCGAAGGCGGGTGCGGCGGTACGGGCCAGGAGCACGGCGGCGCTCGGGTGCCCCGCCTCCGTGCCCGGCACCAGCGCCGCGAGGGCCGCGAGGACGGCGTCCGACTCGGCGGAGATCCGCTCCGGCGTCACCGAGGGGTGCCCGGCCCACCAGGCGTAGTGCTGGGCGGCGTTCAGCGCCTGGGCGGCCGCGTCCTCGCCGTATCCCGCGTTCTCCAGCTGTACGGCGACCCCGGCGGCCAGCCGGTAGTGCGTGCCGGACGGCGAGAGCAGCCCGCTCGCGACGAGCTCGCCCAGCGCGGCGTCCGCGTGGGTGTCGCCGACCAGTGCCGGCAGGTGTGCCTGGTGCGGCACCTCGCCGCCGAGCGCCAGCGCGAACCGCAGCGTGGCCCGCGCGGACCCGCTGAGTCTGGCGGCCAGCGGCGCGACCGGGGCGGTGCCCTCCGCGAGAGTGGGCAGCGGTACGTCGTGCCCGTCGGCGGCGTCGAAGGGCGCGTCGAGCGGGGCCTCGGTGAAGTACCCGTACTCGTCGAAGGCGCCCGGGTCGGCGCGCAGCACGTCGCGCTGCCGCAGCAGCGCCCCGGCCTGTACGAAGCGCAGCGGCAGACCCTCCGACTCGAACCAGAGGTCCCCCGCCCAGTTCGCCTCCTCGTCGGTGAGCGGCCGGCTCACGGCCCGCTCCAGGAGCTCCAGCGAGGAGCCCCGCCCGAGCCCGCCGAGCAGCACCTCCTCGACGTGCGACTCCGGCGACGCAGCCGCGACGTCGGGCGTCGTGGCGAGCAGGAAGGCGCACTCGGGCGTCGCGGCGAGCATCTCTTCGAGCACCGCGCCGCCGAACTCCAGGTCGTCCAGGACGACGACGGCGCCGATGTCGTGGACGTGGCGCAGCAGCTCGTCGCGGTCGGGCCGGTGCAGCGGCGCCCGGAAGACGGCCGCGAACAGGTCCTGCAGCAGCTCCGACGTCGTACGCCGGTGGCCGGACAGCCGGACGACGCCGTCGGGTGCGAGGTCCGCGCAGTCGGCGGCGACGGCGTCGAGCAGTGCGCTGCGCCCCGACCCCGCGGATCCCACCAGCCGTACGGAACGGCCGCGGGACAGCATTCCCACCAGCCGCTCGCGCTCTTCCTGCCGCTCCAGGAGCGGCAGTTCGGGCCCGGCCGGGCCCGGCGGCAGCGGCGGCCTGGCGGCGCGCGCCAGCTCGGCGCGGTCGGCCGCCGGGTGCCGGACGGGCGCCTGAGGGCGCTCGCCGGGCGGGCAGGGTTCGATCTCGCTTCCGTCGACCGGGTTGACGGTCAGCAGGAAGTCGCCGGAAGTGAACTGCACGGTGCGGGCGAGCGACGGCGAAGCGCTGTGCTCACCGGAGCCCTGTCCCAGGTCGCGGGTCATCGGGTCGCGCTCCCGCGCGCCGCCCGGCTGATCCCGCTCGTCGTGGTTGCGGATGTTGTCCTGGCCGTACTCTTCGGGTCCCCGGTTCATCGGGTCCATGGTCAAGCCCCCCAGATGCGTTGCGTGCTGACTGCCCCTCCCGGCCTTTCACACGCTCGCTGTCGCTTCTGGTCCGGTGCCCGCCGACGTGGGTGCATCCATTGCGTGGGCTCGTCAAGCGGCAGGCGACCGAACCCTAGACCTTCGCACATTATCTATGAGCGTCAGGGGTCCTGGGAGCTCCGGGACGTCACAGTCGTGTGAGGATTGCGGCCCTCGACGGCCCTTACGTGACACGGCGGACGGGCGGTCGTCCCGGACGGGCGGCAGGGCCGGACGGACTCGGACCGGAGGGTCAGACCCGCGGCAGCGAGTCCGCAGCGAGTCCGCCCTCGATCGCCAGGATCCGGTGCAGCCGGGTCGCCACGAGCAGCCGCTGCATCTGCGGCGGCACGCCGCGCAGCACCAGCCGGCGCCCGCACCGCCCGGCCCGCCGGTGCGCGCCCATGATGACGCCGAGTCCGGTGGCGTCCCACGAGTCCAGCTCGGTCAGGTCGAGCACCAGGTCTCCGGTGCCGTCGTCGACGGCCGAGTGCAGGACCGTACGGGCGTCCGCCGCGCTCCGGACGTCGAGGCGGCCCCCGACGACCAGCTCGACGTGATCGCCCCTGATGTGCATGTGCGCTCCCCGAGAGTGCTTGTCGGTGACGTCAGACGTCTTCGTCTCCGTCTCTTCTTATTTCTTTCCATCAACTGACTGCCGCAGGGGCAGAGAAGTTGCCGTCTGTAAGCGAATCGATACCGAATTCACCCGCAGGGGTGAGTGCGGTGCCCGGCAGGCCTCGGTCGCGTAGAACGGTTCAGCGCTCCTAGAACGACTCAGTGCTTGTAGAAGCCCTGTCCGCTCTTGCGGCCGATGTCCCCGGCGTCGACCATGCGCCGCATCAGCTCCGGCGGTGCGAACTTCTCGTCCTGGGACTCGGTGTAGATGTTGCTGGTGGCGTGCAGCAGGATGTCGACGCCGGTCAGGTCGGCGGTGGCGAGCGGTCCCATGGCGTGGCCGAAGCCCAGCTTGCAGGCGATGTCGATGTCCTCGGCGCTGGCCACGCCCGACTCGTACAGCTTGGCCGCCTCGACGACGAGCGCCGAGATGAGACGGGTCGTCACGAAGCCGGCGACGTCGCGGTTGACGACGATGCAGGTCTTGCCGACGGACTCGGCGAACTCCCGCGTGGTGGCGAGGGTCTCGTCACTCGTCTTGTACCCGCGTACGAGCTCGCACAACTGCATCATCGGGACCGGCGAGAAGAAGTGCGCGCCGACGACCCGCTCCGGACGCTCCGTCACGGCCGCGATCTTCGTGATCGGGATGGCGGAGGTGTTCGACGCGAGGACGGCGTCCTCCCGTACGAGCTTGTCGAGGGTGCGGAAGATCTCGTGCTTGATCTCCAGCTTCTCGAAGACGGCCTCGACGACGATGTCCACGTCGGCGACGGCGTCCAGGTCGGTCGTGGTCGTGATGCGTCCGAGCGCCGCCTCCGCGTCCTCGGCCGACAGCTTCCCCTTGGCCACGAACCTGTCGTAACTGGCCTTGATGCCGTCGGTGCCGCGGGTCAGCGCCGCGTCCGTGACGTCGCGGAGGACCACGTCCCAGCCCGCCTGCGCCGAGACCTGGGCGATGCCCGATCCCATGAGACCGGCCCCGATGACGGCAAGCTTCCTGGCCACTGCGACTCCCTTTGACTACTGCGTGCTGTCACATACTTGTTGTCCTGTGGCGGAGGTTATCGCCGGAAGAGGCCGCTGGGGCGGCGAAGAGATGCGCGTCACGTCTCAGATGACGGACATCACACTGATACGAAGTGGCGGGCGTCACCCGGCGTCGCGGACCGCGTAGTTGAGCACCTTCCGGCTCAACAGCCCCTCGGCCTCGTCGAGCAGGACCAGAGCGTCCCCGGACCCTTCGGCCGGCCCGCGCCGGCGACCGGCTCCGGCACGTCCTCGGGCGCAGTGGTTACGCTCTGGGCATGGTCAATCTGACGCGCATCTACACCCGTACCGGCGACCAGGGCAGCACGGCGCTGGGCGACATGAGCCGCACCGCCAAGACCGATCTGCGGATCTCGGCGTACGCGGACGCCAACGAGGCGAACGCGGTGATCGGCACCGCGATCGCCCTGGGCAACCTGGACGAGGGCGTGGTCAAGGTCCTCACCCGCATCCAGAACGACCTCTTCGACGTGGGTGCGGACCTTTCGACGCCCGTCGTCGAGGACCCGAAGTACCCGCCGCTGCGGGTGGAGCAGTCGTACATCGACAAGCTCGAATCCGACTGTGACGCCTACCTGGAGGAGCTGGAGAAGCTCCGCTCCTTCATCCTCCCGGCGGGGACGCCGGGTGCGGCGCTCCTCCACCAGGCGTGCACGGTGGTGCGGCGGGCGGAGCGGTCCACCTGGGCGGCGTTCGAGGTCCACGGCGAGTCGATGAACCCGCTCACGGCGACGTACCTGAACCGCCTGTCCGACCTGCTCTTCATCCTGGCCCGGACCGCGAACAAGTCGGTCGGCGACGTCCTGTGGGTACCGGGCGGCGAGAGGTAGCCTCCCGGCGGGGCGGGCGTCACAGCTCGCCCCGGTGGGGGCCGATGTCCGGGGCTGCGCCCCGTGCCCGGACTCCGGCCGCGCGTCCTCAAACGCCGGACGGGCTGAAATGTCTCACCTCACCGCTTGGTGAACTCCCGCTCCCGGTCCACCGGCTCCAGCGGCCCCGGCCCCTTCTTCGGGAACAGCGTGTAGCTCCCCGCGATGATCAAGTTGATCACCACCACGAACCCCATCTTGAACTGCCAGTCCCGCAGGGACGACACGTCTCCCGCGTCCCCCACGTACCAGACCGCCCCCTGCAGCAGCCCGGCCGCGATCGCGCACGCCAGGATCCACCGCGCCGCCGACTTCCACTCGTGCGCCGCCCGCGCCATCCCGTACCGGGGCGGCTGCACCGGCGGCGGACCGCCCGCGAACCGGTGCGCGAACCGTACGTCGATCCACCGGATCGTCCGGTGCCCCAGCGCCACCGTGAAACCGATGTACGCCGCCGCGAGCCCGTGCTTCCAGTCCGGCACGGCCCCGTTCCTCAGGTCGATCGCGGTGGCCACGAAGAGCACGACCTCCAGCAGTGGCTCGCACAGGAGCACCGCCGCCCCGAGCCGTGGCATCTTCGCCAGGTACCGCAGCGAGAGGCCCACCAACAGCAGGACCCAGAAACCGACTTCACAAGCTATGACCAGCGCGACGATCACGACGCGACTCCTCCCGTAAGCACACCCGGAGCACCTCCCGGAACACACCCGGAGCCCCTCCCGAGCACACCTCCATCGTCACCCGCCCCACTCCCCCGGACATCGTCGTCAAGGGCGAAGCCGCACTACACCGAAGGATGCAGTCCTGTTTCCGCCCGCGTGCGGAGGCCGTCCGGCCGCCGGACGTGTTGGATGGAGTACGTGCCCCGCCTCCGCCACCCGCTCCTCCAGCCGCACCGGGACGACGTGCTCCTCTCGGTGATCAGCCTGCTCGGCGGGCTGCTGCTCTGGTTCCTCGGCCTGCACAGCCAGGGCAACCGCCTGGGCCTCCCCGGCTGGATGGCCCTCGTTCCCCTGTGCGTACTGGCCACCCTGGAGCTGGTGCGCAGGAGCGCCCCCCGGTTCGCCCTCGCAGTCGGCACGCTCGGGGTGATCGCCGACCAGTTCACCCAGGGCAACCTCGCCACGCTCGTCATGTTCGCGGACCTCGTGTACGCGGCCGTGGTCTACGGCACCCCCCGGTCGGCCCGCCGCATCCCGGTCACCACCGGGCTCGTCACCCTGGTGGCCACCGTCGGATTCCTCGCCTGGTTCCGCAAGCCGGACGCCCTGCTGATCGGCATGGTCGTCGGACTGGTCAGTTTCGCCCCCGCCCTCACCGGTTCCATCCTCCGCAACCACCGGCAGGCCGCCGTCGCCGCCCGGCTGCGCGCCGAACAGACCTCACTGCTCGCCGAGATGGACCGCGCGCAGGCGGTCACGGCCGAACGGGCGCGGATGGCACGGGAGTTGCACGACATGGTGGCCAACCACCTCTCGGCGATCGCGATCCATTCCACCGCCGCCCTCTCCATCGACACCCCCGAGACCTCCTCCCGCGCCCTCGCCGTCATCCGTGAGAACAGCGTCCAGGGTCTGGCCGAAATGCGCCGTCTGATCGGCCTGCTGCGGGCGGGCGACGGCGACGGAAAGCCCACCGCGGCCCCCACCCTCGACGGCCTCGACGCTCTGCTCGCCCAGTCCCGCACCTTCGGCGCCGACAGCGGGCTGAGCTTCGCGCTCGACGACGCCCGCCCGGCGGGCCTCGGGCTGCCGACACCGGTCGAGCTGGCCGCGTACCGGATCGTGCAGGAGTCCTTGACCAACGCGCTCAAGCACGCCTCCCCCGGCCCGGTCGCCGTCTCCCTCTCGTACGCGGAAAGCGTCCTGACCGTGTCGGTGACCAGCCCGTTCGGCGGCGCGCGCCCCGGGCCGCGCGCACCGGGCTCGGGGGCAGGACTGGTGGGCATGCAGGAGCGGGTAACCCTGCTGGACGGCGAACTGGAGGCGGGCCCCACCACTCTCGACGACGGCACCAAGACCTGGCAGGTACGGGCCCGCCTGCCCGCCGAGAACGAGAGCGAGGAGCTCCCCACATGAGCAACATGCACACGAGCGCGCAGACGAATACGAGCACGGGCGCGAGCACGGGGAGCACGCCCCGCCCCGTCCGCGTACTGGTCGCCGAGGACCAGTCGGCCGTACGGGCCGGTCTGGTCCTCATCCTGGGCAGCGCCCCCGACATCGAGGTCGTCGGCGAGGCGTCGGACGGCGAGGAGGCGGTCCGTCTCGCCCGCGAGCTGCGCCCCGACCTCGTGCTCATGGACATACAGATGCCGAGACTCGACGGGGTGTCGGCGACGAAGCAGGTCGTCGCGGAGCGGCTCGCCGACGTCCTCGTGCTGACCACCTTCGACCTCGACGAGTACGTCTTCGGGGCCCTGCGCGCGGGCGCCTCGGGCTTCCTGCTCAAGAACACCGAGGCCAAGGACCTGCTGGAGGCGGTGAGGACCGTGGCGCGCGGCGAGGGGCTGATCTCGCCGGCCGTGACCCGCCGGCTGATCGCCGAGTTCGCCGCACCCTCGGCCGTACACCGCGAGGACGCGCCCGACCTGTCCGTGCTGGACCCTCTGACCCGGCGCGAACGCGAGGTGCTGGCCCGGCTCGGCGAGGGGCTCTCCAACGCGGAGATCGCGGTCCGGCTCGACATGGCGGAGGCCACCGTCAAGACACATGTGAGCCGTCTCCTGGGCAAGCTCGGGCTGCGCAGCAGGGTACAAGCAGCCGTCCTTGCACAGGAGTTGGGCATCTGAACAGATCAGAAACGGGCAATTACCTTCTCTGGTCCAGACCTCTTGACGATTGGTCCAGACCTTGGCACGCTCACCGCACTGCAGTGGTGAGCACGCCATGCATTGCCTCCCCCTCAGGGGCGTGCTCACCAGGCGGCGCAGGTCCCACCCCCGTCATGTCGGACCTCCTCGGGAGCATCCCTTGAGTACTGCAACCCCCCAAAGACCGCGCTACAGAACCCGCATCGCGGCAACGCTCACCGCACTCGCCCTTCCCCTCGCCGCGATGGTCGGCCTGGCCTCCCCCGCAGAGGCAGCCCCCGCGGCGACCGCGACGTACACCAAGAAGTCGGACTGGGGCACGGGCTTCGAAGGCTCGTGGACCGTCAAGAACACCGGCACCACCACCCTGAGTTCCTGGACCGTGGAGTGGGACTTCCCCACCGGGACCAAGGCGGGCTCCGCCTGGGACGCCACGCTGACCACCTCGGGCAACCACGTCACCGCCAAGAACCTCTCCTGGAACGGCACCCTGACCCCGGGCGCGTCCGTCACCTTCGGCTTCAACGGCACCGGCTCGGGCAACCCGTCGGGCTGCAAGCTCAACGGAGCTTCCTGCGACGGTGGTTCACAGCCGGGCGACGCCGCCCCCAGCGCCCCCGGCACCCCGGTCGCGAGCGGCGTCACCGACACCTCGGCCAAGCTGACCTGGACCGCGGCCACCGACGACAAGGGCATCAAGAACTACGACGTCCTGCGCGACGGCGCCAAGGTCGCCACCGTCACCGGCCTCACGTACACCGACACCTCCCTCACCAAGGGCACCAGTTACTCGTACGCGATCCAGGCCCGCGACACCGCCGACCAGACCGGCCCGGCCAGCGCGTCCGTCGCGGTCAAGACCACTGGCGGCGGCACCGACCCGGGCCCGGGCCCCGGTGACCAGGTCAAGCTGGGCTACTTCGCCAACTGGGGTGTCTACGGCCGCAACTACCACGTCAAGAACCTCGTGACGTCCGGCTCGGCCGCCAAGATCACGCACATCAACTACGCCTTCGGCAACGTCCAGGGCGGCAAGTGCACCATCGGTGACGCCTTCGCCGACTACGACAAGGCGTACAGCGCCGACCAGGCCGTGGACGGCGTCGCCGACACCTGGGACCAGCCCCTGCGCGGCAGCTTCAACCAGCTCCGCAAGCTCAAGGCCAAGTACCCGCACATCAAGGTGATCTGGTCCTTCGGCGGCTGGACCTGGTCCGGCGGCTTCGGCCAGGCGGCCCAG
Organism: Streptomyces sp. NPDC054863; assembly: GCF_053610825.1. Classification (NCBI taxonomy): domain Bacteria; kingdom Bacillati; phylum Actinomycetota; class Actinomycetes; order Kitasatosporales; family Streptomycetaceae; genus Streptomyces; species Streptomyces sp. NPDC054863. The sequence goes on from NZ_JBSGZD010000095.1 coordinate 9,298, forward strand.
AACCCGGCCGCGTTCGCCGACTCCTGCTACAAGCTGGTCGAGGACCCCCGCTGGGCGGACGTCTTCGACGGCATCGACATCGACTGGGAGTACCCCAACGCCTGCGGTCTGACCTGCGACACCAGCGGCCCGGCCGCCCTCGGCAACCTGGCCTCCGCGCTGCGCACCAGGTTCGGCGCGAACAACCTGGTCACCGCGGCCATCTCCGCCGACGGCTCGGACGGCGGCAAGCTCGACCTCGCCGACTACGCCACCGCCGCCAAGTCCATGGACTGGTACAACGTGATGACGTACGACTTCTTCGGCGCCTGGGACGCGAAGGGCCCGACCGCCCCGCACTCCCCGCTCACCCCCTACACCGGCATCCCGAAGCAGGGCTTCAGCTCGTCGGAGGCCATCGCCAAGCTGAAGGCCAAGGGCATCCCCGCCAAGAAGCTGCTGCTCGGCATCGGCTTCTACGGCCGCGGCTGGACCGGCGTCACCCAGAAGGAGCCGGGCGGCACCGCCACGGGCCCGGCAGCCGGAACGTACGAGCAGGGCATCGAGGACTACAAGGTCCTCAAGAACAGCTGTCCCTCGAACGGCACGGTCGCCGGCACCGCCTACGCCCACTGCGGCACCAACTGGTGGAGCTTCGACACCCCGGCGACGATCAACTCCAAGATGGCGTGGTCGAAGTCGCAGGGCCTGGGAGGCGCGTTCTTCTGGGAGTTCAGCGGTGACACCGCCAACGGCGAGCTGGTCACGGCGATCGACAGCGGCCTGAAGTAGGCACCGAAAGCACCGGCCCCCCATGGGAGAAGCCGGAGGAGACGGGTCCGCCCCCGCCTCCTCCGGCTTTCACAGGTCTGCGGCGGTACTACGCCACATTGACTCGTTGGCCGGGCGGCGCCGCCTCAAGCCACGCCAGGAAGCCGGTCAGGGCGTCCTCGCTCATCGCCAGCTCAAGGCGCGTACCGCGGTGGACACAGCCGAGGATGTGCGCGTCGGACAGCAGCGCCAGCTCTTCCTCGCCCTGGGGAGGGCGGCGCGTGACGACCTCGATGGCCGAGCGCTCCAGGACGCGGCGCGGTTTCGGCGAGTACGAGAAGACCCGGAACCAGGCGATCCGGTCGCCGCTGTAGCGGGCCACGCCGTACACCCACCCCTTGCCGGACGTGTCCAGCTCCTCGGTGGTGTCCCAGCGCAGCGAACAGTCGAAGGTGCCGCCGGAGCGCTGGATCAGTCTCCTGCGCAGTCCGAAGACGAAGAGTCCCACCAGCACCAGCAGGACGACAGAGCCGCACACAAGCAGAGCGAGGATCATCTCCTACGACCTCCTCGCCTCATCCATTACCGCCGGGAAAAAACCAGAACCACGCAGCATCAAAAGCTTCCGCATCGCCTCAGCCGCGACCCGTCCTGGAAGTATCCAGTACGAGCCGCGGCTGAGGTTAATTCACGCGTCGTGAGGCGGGACTCAGTGTCCCGCCACCGCACGCAGGCGGACGTCGGCACGGCGCTCGGCCGCGGAATCGTCCGCCGCCTTCGCGGCTTCCAGCGCCCGCTCCGCACGCGCGGTGTCGATCTCGTCGGCCAGCTCGGCGATCTCCGCGAGCAGAGACAGCTTGTTGTCGGCGAACGAGATGAAACCGCCGTGCACGGCGGCGACGACAGTGCCGCCCTCACTCGTACGGATGGTCACCGGGCCCGATTCCAGCACACCCAGAAGCGGCTGGTGACCGGGCATGACGCCGATGTCGCCGGACGTGGTGCGCGCGACGACCAGGGTGGCCTCGCCGGACCAGACGTTACGGTCCGCAGCGACCAGCTCGACGTGCAGCTCAGCAGCCAAGGGTGGCTCCTCGGGTCACCACCCGGCAGTGCTGCCGGGTGTTGGGTCAAAGTCTAGGGGGTGTACGGGAGAGGGGCGGGGCTGGCCCGCCCCTCTCACACGTACGGAACTGCTGGGGAACCGGCGTCAGCTGACGCCGAGCTCCTTGGCGTTGGCCTTGAGGTCCTCAATGCCACCGCACAGGAAGAACGCCTGCTCGGGGAAGTGGTCGTAGTCCCCGTCGCAGATCGCGTTGAACGCGCGGATCGACTCTTCCAGCGGTACGTCCGAACCGTCCACGCCGGTGAACTGCTTGGCGACGTGGGTGTTCTGCGACAGGAAGCGCTCGACGCGACGGGCACGGTGGACAACGAGCTTGTCCTCTTCGCCCAGCTCGTCGATACCGAGGATCGCGATGATGTCCTGGAGGTCCTTGTACTTCTGGAGGATCCCCTTGACACGCATGGCCGTCGCGTAGTGGTCCGCCGCGATGTAGCGGGGGTCCAGGATGCGCGACGTGGAGTCGAGCGGGTCCACCGCGGGGTAGATGCCCTTCTCCGAGATCGGGCGCGACAGCACGGTCGTCGCGTCCAGGTGGGCGAAGGTGGTGGCCGGCGCCGGGTCGGTCAGGTCGTCCGCGGGGACGTAGATCGCCTGCATCGAGGTGATCGAGTGACCACGGGTCGACGTGATGCGCTCCTGGAGGAGACCCATCTCGTCGGCCAGGTTCGGCTGGTAACCCACCGCGGACGGCATGCGGCCGAGGAGCGTGGAGACCTCGGAACCCGCCTGCGTGTAGCGGAAGATGTTGTCGATGAAGAAGAGCACGTCCTGCTTCTGCACATCGCGGAAGTACTCCGCCATGGTCAGACCCGAGAGCGCGACGCGAAGACGCGTGCCCGGCGGCTCGTCCATCTGACCGAAGACAAGCGCCGTCTTGTCGATGACGCCGGACTCGGCCATTTCCTCGATGAGGTCGTTGCCCTCACGGGTGCGCTCACCGACACCGGCGAACACCGACACACCGTCGTGGTTGTTGGCCACGCGGTAGATCATTTCCTGGATCAGCACGGTCTTGCCGACACCGGCACCACCGAACAGACCGATCTTTCCACCCTTGACGTACGGGGTGAGAAGGTCGATGACCTTGACGCCGGTCTCGAACATCTCGGTCTTCGACTCAAGCTGGTCGAACGACGGGGCCTTGCGGTGGATGGGCCACCGCTCGGTCACCTCGGCGTTGGCCTCCGGCTTGTTCAGGATCTCGCCGAGGGTGTTGAACACCTTGCCCTTGGTGATCTCGCCGACGGGGACGGTGATGCCCTCGCCGGTGTCGGTCACCGGGGCCTGGCGGACCAGGCCGTCGGTGGGCTGCATCGAGATCGCACGGACCAGGCCGTCACCCAGGTGCAGGGCGACTTCCAGGGTCAGCGTCTTGAGCTTGCCGTCCTCGGCCGGGTCTGCGACCTGGACCTTGAGGGCGTTGTAGATCTCCGGCATGGCGTCGACGGGGAACTCCACGTCGACGACAGGGCCGATGACACGGGCAACACGGCCCGTGGCGGCGGCCGTCTCCACAGTGGTCGTCATTACTTGTCACTCCCCGCGTTCGCGTCGGCGAGGGCGCTGGAGCCACCGACGATCTCGCTGATTTCCTGGGTGATTTCGGCCTGGCGGGCCGCGTTGGCAAGCCGGGAGAGGCTCTTGATGAGGTCCCCGGCGTTGTCGGTCGCCGACTTCATCGCACGACGACGGGCGGCGTGCTCGGAAGCGGCGGACTGAAGCAGTGCGTTGTAGATACGGCTTTCGACGTATCGCGGCAGCAGGGCGTCCAGGACGTCCTCCGCCGAGGGCTCGAAGTCGAAGAGCGGAAGGATCTCGTCCTTCGTGCCCTCCTCCTTCTGGACCTTGTCGAGCGAGAGCGGCAGCATCCGGTTCTCGACCGGGTTCTGCGTCATCATCGACACGAATTCCGTGAAGACGATGTGCAGTTCGTCGACGCCGCCCTCGGCCGTCTCCGTGGTGACGGCCTCGATGATCGGGCCTGCGACACGCTTGGCGTCCGCGTAGGTGGGGCTGTCGGTGAAGCCGGTCCACGAGTCCGCGACCTTGCGCTCGCGGAACCCGTAGTAGGCGACACCCTTGCGGCCGACGATGTAGGTGTCGACCTCCTTGCCGTCGCCGCGCAGCCGCTCGGTGAGCTTCTCCGCCGCCTTGAGGGCGTTGGAGGAGTAACCGCCGGCCAGGCCGCGGTCGCTCGTGATGAGCAGGATCGCGGCCCGGGTCGGGGCCTCGACCTCGGTCGTCAGCGGGTGCTTCGTGTTGGATCCGGTCGCCACCGCCGTCACCGCGCGGTTCAGTTCACTGGCGTACGGCATGGAAGCCGTCACCTGGCGCTGAGCCTTGACGATGCGGGCCGCGGCGATCATCTCCATCGCCTTGGTGATCTTCTTGGTCGCGGTGACGGATCGGATGCGACGCTTGTAGACCCGGAGCTGCGCTCCCATGAGTCAGGTCCCTTCCGTCGTCACTTGGAGACGTTGACGGCCGGTGCGTCCTCGCCCAGGGACTTGCCGTCCGAGGTCTCGAACCGCCCCTTGAACGTGGTGATCGCGTCGGCGATGGACTGGAGCGTGTCGTCGTTCATCTTGCCGCCGTCGGCGATCGAGGTGAGGAGCTCCTTGCGCTCGCGGCGCAGGTAGTCCAGCAGCTCGTTCTCGAAGCGGCGGATGTCCTCGACCGGGACCTCGTCCATCTTGCCGGTGGTACCGGCCCAGACGGAGACAACCTGCTCCTCGACCGGCATCGGCTGGTACTGGCCCTGCTTCAGCAGCTCGACCAGGCGCTTGCCGCGCTCCAGCGACGACTTGGAGGCCGCGTCCAGGTCGGAACCGAAGGCGGCGAACGCCTCCAGCTCGCGGTACTGGGCGAGGTCCAGACGCAGTCGGCCGGAAACCTGCTTCATGGCCTTGTGCTGGGCGGAGCCACCGACGCGGGAGACCGAGATACCGACGTTCAGCGCCGGGCGCTGGCCCGCGTTGAACAGGTCGGACTCCAGGAAGCACTGGCCGTCGGTGATGGAGATGACGTTGGTCGGAATGAACGCCGACACGTCGTTCGCCTTGGTCTCGACGATCGGCAGACCCGTCATCGAACCGGCGCCCATGTCGTCCGACAGCTTCGCGCAACGCTCAAGGAGACGCGAGTGCAAGTAGAAGACGTCGCCCGGGTAGGCCTCGCGGCCCGGCGGACGGCGCAGCAGCAGCGACACGGCGCGGTAGGCGTCGGCCTGCTTCGACAGGTCGTCGAAGATGATCAGGACGTGCTTGCCGGCGTACATCCAGTGCTGGCCGATGGCCGAACCGGTGTACGGCGCCAGGTACTTGAAGCCGGCCGGGTCGGACGCGGGGGCGGCGACGATCGTCGTGTACTCAAGCGCGCCGGCCTCCTGGAGCGCACCACGCACGGAGGCGATGGTGGAGCCCTTCTGACCGATGGCGACGTAGATGCAGCGCACCTGCTTGTTCACGTCGCCCGAGCGCCAGTTGTCACGCTGGTTGATGATCGTGTCGACGGCCAGCGCGGTCTTGCCGGTCTGGCGGTCGCCGATGATCAGCTGACGCTGACCGCGGCCGACCGGGACCATCGCGTCGATCGCCTTGTAGCCGGTCTGCATCGGCTCGTGCACCGACTTGCGGACCATGACGCCAGGAGCCTGCAGCTCCAGGGCGCGGCGGCCTTCGGTCTCGATCTCGCCGAGTCCGTCGATCGGGTTGCCGAGCGGGTCGACGACGCGGCCGAGGTAACCCTCGCCGACGCCGACGGAGAGCACCTCACCGGTGCGCTGCACCGGCTGGCCCTCCTCGATTCCGCTGAACTCGCCGAGGACGACGGCGCCGATTTCGCGCTCTTCGAGGTTGAGCGCGAGACCGAGAGTTCCGTCCTCGAACTTCAGCAGCTCGTTCGCCATGGCCGAGGGAAGTCCCTCGATCTTCGCGATGCCGTCGCCGGCAACGCTGACAGTTCCGACCTCCTCGCGAGAGGCCGCGTCCGGCTGGTACGACTGGACGAAGTTCTCCAGTGCGTCCCGGATCTCCTCCGGCCGGATCGTGAGCTCCGCCATCTGGGTTCCCTGCTCTCCTTGTTGGGCCCGAAGTTTTCTAGGGGTCTGGGGTCGGCCCCCAGGAATCCTCTGCGGCCCAACCGGGCCGCTGGCAATGCGTGGTGCTGCGATGCTTTTACTGCGTTGCTTCAGTTCGGTGTGCTGGCGTCAGCCGGCCATGCGACGGGTTGCCTCGTCGAGGCGCTCCGCGATGGTCCCGTTGATGAACTCGTCGCCGACGCGGACCTGGATCCCACCGAGGACCGCGGGGTCCACGTCGAGGTTCAGGTGCATCTCGCGGCCGTAGATCTTCGCCAGGGCCGCGCCGAGGCGCTGCTTCTGCCGGTCGGTCAGCGGGACCGCGGAGGCGACCTCCGCGACCATCCGGCTGCGACGCTCCGCGGCGAGCTTGGAGAGGGACTCGAGTCCCGCTTCCAGGCTACGTCCACGCGGCTGCGTCACAAGGCGTACGACCAGACGCTCGGTGACCGTCTCGGCCCTGCCCCCGAGCAGGCTGCGGAGCAGCTCGCTCTTGGCGGCGGCGGAGGCCGACTTGTCGGTGAGCGCGGAACGCAGACCCGTGTTGGACGAAACGATCCGGCCGAAGCGGAACAGTTCGTCCTCGACGTTGTCGAGCGTCCCGGCCTGCTGCGCGGCGGTGAAGTCGGCGGTGTTCGCCAGCTCCTCCAGCGTGTCGACCAGGTCGCGGGACTGCGACCAGCGGGACCGGACCATGCCCTTGACCAGGTCGACGGCGGGGCCGTCCACCTGACCGGTGAGCAGCCGTCCGGCCAGTTCGGCCTTGGCCTCACCGGGCTGCGACGGGTCGGTCAGGACCCGGCGCAGCGAGACCTCACGGTGGAGCAGCGCGGTGACGGCGGACAGGTCGCCGGCCAGCTTCGTCGCGTCGACGGAGCTGGTGTCCGTCAGCGCGTCGAGGCTGTCCCGGGCGTTGCCCAGTGCCTCGCGGCTCGCGCCGTTCATCGGGCCGCCTCGGCCTTCTCCTCAAGCTCGTTGAGGAAACGGTCGATGGTGCGGCCCTGGCGGGCGGAGTCCTCAAGGGACTCGCCGACGAGCTTGCCTGCCAGGTCGGTGGCGAGCTTGCCGACGTCCTGACGCAGCGTCAGGGCAGCCTGCTTGCGGTCGGCCTCGATCTGGGCGTGGCCGGCAGCGATGATTTCCTCACGCTGCCGCTGGCCCTCTGCGCGCAGGTCTTCCTTGAGCGCAGTGCCCTGCTCCAGCGCCTCCTGGCGCAGGCGCGCGGCCTCGTGGCGGGCCTCGGCGAGCTGAGCCTTGTACTGCTCCAGGACGCTCTCGGCTTCGATCCGGGCCTCATCGGCCTTCTCGATACCGCCTTCGATGGCCTCGCGGCGCTCTTCCAGAACCTTGTTGATGTTCGGGAGGAGCTTCTTGGCGAGGAAGCCGAAGACGATGACGAAGGCGATCAGACCGATGACCAGCTCGTCGAGATGCGGGACCAGAGGATTCTGAGGCTCCTCAGCCGCCGCAAGGAACAGAGCGTTCACATCAGTGCCTTCCGTGAAAGGTAGTTGGCTGTCGGTCCGGGCTTACTGGTAGACGAAGCCCATGACGATGCCGATGAGGGCGAGAGCCTCACAGAAGGCGAAGCCCATGATCTGGTTGGTGCGGATCAGGCCGGCGGCCTCGGGCTGACGCGCGAGGGCCTGGGTGCCGTTACCGAAGATGATGCCGACGCCGACGCCGGGGCCGATCGCGGCGAGGCCGTAGCCGATGGCCGAGACGTTGCCGGAGACGGTGTCCTTGGCGGCAAGGTTGACAAGCTCGAGAGCAGCGGACATGCCGTTACTTCCTTCTCTTTCACGGACCGGTGGGGGTTGGCCACCGGACGTCTGTTGGTTCTGGGGGCGGGGCCTGCCGAGCGGTACTGGCTCAGTGGCCCTTGGCGAGTGCGCCCTGGATGTAGCTGGAGGCCAGGAGCACGAAGACGTAAGCCTGAACGGCCTGGATGAAGAGCTCGAAGACCGTCATCACCAGCACCATGAGGAAGGAGACGGTGCCGTAGGCGATACCGATCCCGTTCATCAGGTACCAGGAGGCCAGCGTGAACATCACGATCAGCAGGTGACCGGCGAACATGTTCGCGAACAGTCGCACCGCGTGGGTGAAAGGCCGGATGATCAGGTTCGAGAAGAACTCGATGACGACGACGAGCGGCAGGACCCAGCCGAGCGACTTGTCGTAGCCGGTGATGTTCTTCCAGGCGCCGGTCCAGCCGTGCTTCTTGAAGGTCAGGCCGACCCAGAGCACGTACACGATCAGCGCGAGAGCCGCCGGGAAGGCGATCAGCGACGGGACCGGGAACTGTGCCAGCGGGATGATCGACCAGACGTTCATCATCCAGACGAAGAAGAACAGCGACACCATCAGCGGGACGTACTTCTCGCCGTCCTTCTTGCCGATGATCTCGTACACGATGCCGCGGCGTACGAAGTCGTACCCGGCCTCACCGATCATCTGGACCTTGCCGGGCACCAGCTTCGGCTTGTTGAAGGCCGCCCAGAAGAAGGCGACGATCACGAGCGTGCTGAGAAGTGCGAGCAGCATCGGCTTCGTGAACTCGAAGCCCGCCACCTCGAACATCGGCTTGTACAGGAAGGTGTGGAGGCCCGGAGCCGGGAACCCGCATCCGGAGAAAATGTGGCAGCTCGCATCAAAGGCAAGCGTTGTGTCAGCACTCACCGCGGGCTCCTTCAGCGTGGCGCATAGGTACGGCAACCTCGTTGTGTCGGCGCGGCAGGAAGCCGCGGGTCGGCACTGGACTGGTGGTCTTGGAAAGCTGGGCGGGGCGGTTCGGCATCGAGCCTCGCGCTGGGACAGGCGTCAGCTCGGATGCCCGCGCCCGCAGTGCCGCAGTTGGCACCGGACGATAGCAGGATCTCGAACGGCCATTTATCCCGGCCCTACCCTTCACGACGACGACCCGCTCTTCTGGGACTTTTCGTCCTTGGCGGAGGCGTCGTCGACGTAAAGAATCTTGGCCTTCATGTAGGCGCGCGCCTGGGCGGCGATCCACACGAGGGTGACGGCGAGCAATGTGAAACCGAACGCCTTGAAGTCGAACAGCTCCGTGTCCTTGAACACTGCCAGGAAGACGAACAGCAGCAGCAGTTGGAGCACATAGAGCAGGAGCCCCATGGCCTGGAAGAGCTGCGGCAACCGCTTCGCGGTGCGCTGGAGTGCCACCAGCCCACCCCCCATGAAAACGATCGCGACCGCCGCTCCCACGAGTGCTCCGAGCGCTGCCTCGCCGCCGCCGACCACCGCGCTGATCGCGACGGCGAGGACGCCGACGGCAGCGGAAGGTACAGCGGTTCGGAGGAGTGTCCGGACGTCGTTGGACGGCATGGCGGCAGCTCCGCTTTGCTTGGTGGGGGCAGTGGGTGTCGTCATGGACGAGCGTAAGCCCGGATCGAGAAGGGTCCTCGGGGCCGATGGACCGTCGCACCGAGGTCCTTCGGCTCTGTCGCCGGGTCTCGTGAACCGTATCACAAACTATTTGATGCAGTCTTTACCCAGAAAGTGTGGTTGCTGTCACACATGAGAGTGAGTCCGCCCGTGTGTGCAGTGACCGTCATCGCTTTGTCTGGTAATGGTCCGCATTGAGACAATCGTCAATGCGAGCGCATCAGTTGAAACGCGAACGGGTGCCCACCGCTGTCGCCCCGTTGACGCCGGCCGGGACCGGGGAGCGGTCCCCTTCGTCGCTTTCGTCCCCCGCTGTTCCCTCTGCTTCGTGCGCCGTGCGCCCGTCAGGGGAGGCCGCCCCCGAGGCTGCCACCACCTGGGTCCGCCGACGCCGGTAGCGGGGCGGAACGAACGCCTCCATCCAGCGCGGCGTACGCGGCGTGAACCGCGGCAGCAGCAGGAGCAGGAGACCCAGGGCGCTCAGCGCGACGACCAGCAGCACGAACCACATGCTCTCCTTGGCCACCGAGTAGGCGACCATGCCGAACGCGATCAGCGCCGACCAGAAGTACATGATCAGCACCGCCCTGCTGTGCGAGTGCCCGATCTCAAGGAGCCGGTGGTGCAGATGCCCCCGGTCGGCGGCGAACGGCGACTTGCCCTGCCAGGTGCGCCGCACGATCGCCAGGATCAGGTCCGCGAACGGGATCGCGATGATCGTCAGCGGCAGCAGCAGCGGGATGAAGACCGGCAGCATCGCGTGGGTGGCGTTGCGCTCGCCGCCGACGAAGAGCTTGAGTGCGTCCGGGTCGACCTGCCCCGTGATGGAGATCGCCCCGGCGGCGAGGACGAGACCGATGAGCATCGAGCCGGAATCGCCCATGAAGATGCGGGCCGGATGCATGTTGTGCGGCAGGAAGCCCAGGCACATGCCCATCAGGATCGCCGCGAACAGCGTCGCGGGGGCCGCTTCCTCGATCCCGTACCGGAACCACATGCGGTACGAGTACAGGAAGAACGCGGCCGTGGCGATGCAGACCATGCCGGCCGCGAGCCCGTCCAGGCCGTCCACGAAGTTCACCGCGTTGATGGTGATGACGACCAGGGCGACGGTCAGCAGGTTGCCCTGCCACTGGGTCAGCGAGACCGAGCCGACACCGGGGATCGGCAGGTACAGGACGGTGAGGCCCTGCATGACCATGACTCCCGCGGCGATGAACTGGCCGCCCAGCTTGATCAGGGCGTCGATCTCGAACTTGTCGTCAAGGACGCCGATCAGCCAGATCACGGCTGCTCCGGAGAGCAGTGCGCGCGGCTCGTTGGAGAGCTCGAAGACCCCGTTGAGGCTCGCCAGGTGGTCCGCCACCAGCAGTCCCGCGCACAGACCGCCGAACATGGCGATCCCGCCGAGCCGCGGTGTCGGCTCCCGGTGGACGTCACGGGCGCGGATCTCAGGCATCGCTCCGGCCGCGATGGCGAACTTCCGCACCGGGCCCGTCAGCAGATACGTCACCGCGGCCGTGACGCAGAGCGTCAACAGATATTCACGCACGGGCTGCCCCACAGTTGTCGCTGACCATCTCAGCCCCACACCCTAGCTTCGCGACCACGGGGTTGAAGACACACGGGTGGCCGTGGCCGGTTCCGCGCCGCCGATTCACCCCGCGTAAGGGGGAAACCTCCGGGCCAGCTCCCGTACCTCCGTGGGCGCATTCCGCTCTCCCCTCAGCGCCAGCGCGAACACCGCGACGATGCGCGCCATCTCCGCCTCCGCCATGCCCTGGGTGGTCACCGCGGCGGTCCCGAGCCGCAGACCGCGCCCTTCTCCGCCGTGACACTCTGCGGCTCCGCCGCGGGGAAGCGCACACGTGTCCAGCACCACTCCCGCCGCAGCCAGCAGCGCCCGCGCCTCCCGCCCGTCCATCCCGAGGGGTGCCGGATCGACGGTGATCAGATGGGTGTCCGTTCCGCCGGTCGTGACGGCAAGACCCTCGGCGGCCAGCCCTTCCGCCAGTACGCGCGCGTTGGAGACCACCTGATGGGCGTACGTGGTGAAGGCCGGCTGCGCCGCCTCGCCGAAGGCCACCGCCTTCGCCGCGATCGTGTGCATCTGCGCGCCGCCCTGGGTGAACGGGAACACCGCCCGGTCGATCCGCTCCGCCAGCTCCTCGCCGCACAGCAGCATCCCGCCGCGCGGCCCGCGCAGCACCTTGTGCGTGGTCGCGCAGACGACATCGGCGTACGGCACGGGATTGGGCGCCGCTCCCCCGGCGACAAGCCCTATCGGGTGCGCCGCGTCCGCCACCAGATACGCGCCGACGTCGTCCGCGATCGCACGGAAGGCGGCGTAGTCGGTGTGGCGGGGGTACGAGATCGAGCCAACGACGATCGCCCGGGGGCGGTGCGTACGCGCCAGGGCGTGCACCTGCTCGTGGTCGATCAGCCCGCTCTCCGCGTCGACGCCGTACCCCACCACGTCGAACCAGCGGCCGGAGAAGTTCGCGGGCGAGCCGTGTGTGAGGTGCCCGCCGGACGGCAGGCCCATCGCCAGGAGGGTGTCCCCCGGCTTCAGCAGCGCCGCGTACGCCGCGAGCACCGCGGCCGACCCCGAATGCGGCTGTACGTTCGCGTGCGCGGCCCCGAACAGCCCCTTCGCCCGGTCGGTCGCGATCCGCTCGGCGGCGTCGACGACCTCGCACCCGCCGTGGTGGCGTGCGCCCGGATACCCCTCCGCGTACTTGTTCGCGAGCGGCGAGCCGAGGGCGGCCAGTACGGCGGGCGAGGTGAAGTTCTCGGCGGCGATCAGCTGGAGCCCGTCCGCCTGCCGCCGTGTCTCGTCCCGTACGAGCGCGGCGATCTCGGGGTCCTGACGGGCGAGCGCGTCGAAGTCACCGCCCGGGTGGACGGGGGCCGGCGCGGGTGCGGGTGCAGTGATGGCGGGCATCTCTGGCTCCGGGCATCGGGAAGGGACTTCCGTGTGGTGTCCCCCAATGTAGGCCCGCCGTGCCGACCCTGCCCGGCGTAACGCCCACTCAGTGCTTCGCCGGGGCCCCTGTCAGCGCCGTCACGACCGGATCCAGCGCCGCGTTGATCTCCTCGCCGATCGAGCGGAAGAACGTGATCGGCGCGCCGTACGGGTCGTACACCTCGTCGGCCTCCTCGCTGGGGGCCAGCAGCCAGCCGCGCAGGGCGGCGGCGGCGCGGACCAGGGCGCGGGCGCGTTCGACGACGCCGTCCTCCAGCGGGTCCGGGAGGGTGAGCGGGTCTATGGCCCGTACGAGGCGGTTGAACTCCTTCAGGGTGAAGGTGCGCAGGCCCGCGGAGTGGCCCATGGAGATGACCTGGGCGCGGTGGTCGCGGGTCGCGGTGAGGACGAGGTCGGCGCGGATGACGTGCTCGTCGAGCAGTTCGCGGCCGGTGAAGCCGGAGGCGTCGGCGCCGAAGTCGGCGAGGACGGCGGCGGCGTTGGCCTCCATGGGAGCGCCCTCGTGCCCCCACGTGCCGGCGCTCTCCACGATCAGGCCACCGAAGAGGGGGTCGCCGAGGCGGTCCTCCAGGGCATGGCGGGTCAGCCGCTCGGTGATCGGCGAGCGGCAGACGTTGCCGGTGCTGACGTGGAGGATACGGAAGGTGGTCCCCGATATGCCTTCTGCTGTGCCACGCCCGTAGAGGGCGGTCAACTCGCCACCTCAAGATCGGGTACGACCTTGCGCAGCTCCTCCGCGCTGAGCACTCCGGCCCGCAGGAGCACCGGCACGGGGCCGGTGACGTCGACGATGGAGGACGGCAGGTTGCCGGGGGTGGGGCCGCCGTCCAGGTAGACGGAGACGGAGTCGCCCAGCATGTCCAGGGCCGCGTCGCAGTCCTCGGGGGCCGGGTGGCCCGTGAGGTTGCCGGAGGAGACGGCCATCGGGCCGACCTCGGTGAGCAGCTCGATGGCGACCGGGTGCAGCGGCATCCGGATGGCGACGGTGCCGCGGGTGTCGCCGAGGTCCCACTGGAGGGACGGCTGGTGCTTGGCGACGAGGGTCAGCCCGCCGGGCCAGAACGCGTCGACGAGCTCCCAGGCCTGCTCGGAGAAGTCGGTGACCAGGCCGTGCAGGGTGTTCGGGGAGCCGATGAGGACGGGGGTGGGCATGTTGCGGCCCCGGCCCTTGGCGTCGAGGAGGTCGGCGACCGCCTCGCTGCTGAACGCGTCCGCGCCGATCCCGTACACGGTGTCGGTGGGCAGCACGACCAGCTCGCCGCGGCGGACGGCCGAGGCGGCTTCGCGCAGACCGGTCTTGCGGTCGGTCGCGTCGTTGCAGTCGTATCGCCGTGCCATTTAACGGACCCCCTCGGGCAGGAACTTCGGGCTGTACGAGATCAGGCTGCTCACGGCATCGCCTTGCGGGCGGTCGCGAAGCGCGGCCTGTTGTTGAGGTCCGGGTGGTCGGCGGCATCCGCCCAGCCCCGCTCCTCGGTGAAGATCCACGGGACCTGGCCGCCCTGGGTGTCGGCGTGCTCGATGACGACGACTCCGCCCGGGCGCAGCAGCCGGTGCGCGGTGCGCTCGATGCCGCGGATCAGGTCGAGGCCGTCCTCGCCGGAGAACAGCGCCATCTCGGGGTCGTGGTCGCGGGCCTCGGGGGCGACGTACTCCCACTCGGTGAGGGGGATGTACGGCGGGTTGGAGATGACCAGGTCGACCTGGCCGTCCAGCTCGGGGAGCGCGCTGAGCGCGTCCCCGTGGTGCAGGACGACACGGGACCCCGCGACGTTCTTGCGGGTCCACTTCAGGGCGCCCTCGTCCAGCTCCACGGCGTGCACGCGCGAGCGCGGCACCTCCTGGGCCAGCGCGAGCGCGATGGCGCCCGAGCCGGTGCACAGGTCGGTGATCAGAGGTTCGACCACGTCCATGGCGCGTACGGCGTCTATGGCCCAGCTGACCACCGACTCGGTCTCCGGACGCGGTACGAACACACCGGGTCCGACCTGGAGCTCCAGGTAGCGGAAGAAGGCGCGCCCGGTGATGTGCTGGAGCGGTTCGCGGGCCTCGCGGCGGGCGATGGCCTCCCAGTAGCGGGCGTCGAAGTCGCTGTCGGGGACCCGGTGCAGCTCTCCCCGCTTGACACCGTGCACGAACGAGGCGAGCTCCTCCGCGTCGAAGCGCGGTGAGGGCACGCCGGCGTCGGCCAGCCGCTGGGTGGCCTGCGCCACCTCGGCGAGCAGCAGATTCATCCGGATCCTCCGGCTTGCAGGGGATGAGCTAAGGGCAGTGGTCGGGGACCGTTACTGCGCGGCGGCGAGCTTCGCCGCGGAGTCCGCGTCGACGAGGGCCTGGATGACGGCGGCGAGGTCGCCGTCGAGCACCTGGTCCAAGTTGTACGCCTTGAAGTTCACGCGGTGGTCGGAGATCCGGTTTTCCGGGAAGTTGTACGTCCGGATCTTCTCGGAGCGGTCGACCGTACGCACCTGGCTGCGACGCACGTCCGAGGCTTCGCGCTCGGCGGCCTCCTGGGCGGCGGCGAGCAGCCGGGAGCGCAGGATGCGCATGGCCTGCTCCTTGTTCTGGAGCTGGCTCTTCTCGTTCTGGCAGGAGGCGACGACACCGGTCGGCAGGTGCGTGATGCGCACCGCGGAGTCGGTGGTGTTGACGGACTGGCCGCCGGGGCCCGAGGAGCGGTACACGTCGATGCGCAGGTCGTTCATGTTGACCTCGACCTCGACCTCCTCGGCCTCGGGCGTGACGAGCACGCCGGCGGCCGAGGTGTGGATGCGGCCCTGCGACTCGGTGGAGGGCACGCGCTGCACGCGGTGCACGCCGCCCTCGTACTTGAGGCGGGCCCAGACGCCCTGGCCGGGCTCGGTCGCGCCGTTGCCGCCCTTGGTCTTGATGGCGACCTGGACGTCCTTGTAGCCGCCGAGCTCGGACTCGGTGGCGTCGATGATCTCGGTCTTCCAGCCGACGCGCTCCGCGTACCGCAGGTACATGCGCAGCAGGTCACCGGCGAACAGGGCCGACTCGTCGCCGCCCGCGCCCGCCTTGACCTCAAGGAGGACGTCCTTGTCGTCGCTGGGGTCCCGGGGGACGAGCAGCAGACGCAGTTCCTCGGTGATCTCGGCGCGCCGCTTCTCCAGGTCCTTGACCTCGGCCGCGAAGTCCGGGTCGTCCGCGATGAACTCGCGGGCCGTCTCGATGTCGTCGCCGGTCTGCTTCCAGGACAGGTACGTCCGGATGATCGGGGTCAGCTCGGCATAGCGCTTGTTGAGCTTGCGCGCGTTCGCCTGGTCCGCGTGGACAGACGGGTCGGCCAGCTTCTTCTCAAGATCGGCGTGCTCGCCGATCAGGTCCTCGACCGCCTCGAACATCTCGGGCTCCTGGGTTCGCTAAGTTGCGGAAGGTGCGGTGCGTCACGACAAAGCGCCGGTCATCGCCGCCCCTGTACGGAGCGGTCGAGGACCGGCGCGATGACTCGCTACTTCGCGGCGGAGCCGGCGGCCTTGCCGAAGCGGGCCTCGAAGCGGGCCACACGGCCACCGGTGTCGAGGATCTTCTGCTTGCCCGTGTAGAACGGGTGGCACTCGGAGCAGACCTCGGCACGAATGCTGCCCTCGGTCAGGGTGCTACGAGTGGTGAACGACGCGCCACAGGTGCAGCTGACCTGGGTCTCGACGTACTGGGGGTGAACATCGCGCTTCAAGGTGACTCCTAGGTTTCGGGAGGGCGCCGGGTCGCATCCGCGGATTTGCGGGTACGTGAACCGGGGCCGACGGACCAGTCTGCCAGGGCTGGCCCGCGCTTCAAAATTCGAAGGTAATCGTCTCAACGGGGACGGGCCCCGAGGTATTCCGGGCCGGGGCGGACGGCGGGTTTCAGCCGCTCTTGACGATCTTGCCGGCGTCGCCCTTGTCGCCCGCCGAGCCCTCGGTGACGGACGCCGGAATGGGCTGGTCCGCCCTGAGCGCCTGCCAGAGCTGCTGCCCCTGCTTCTCCAGCGGAATGACGCGGTTCGGGTCCTGGGGGTCGTACTGGACGGGCAGCGTGACCATCTTCATGTCCTCGGCGCCGATGCCCTTGAGGCCGCCCGCGAAGGAGATGAGGCTGTTCACGGAGGCCAGGTCGCTGTCGGTGGTGATGGCCTTGGTGGCCGCGTCGGCGAGGTCGTACAGCTTCTTCGGGTTGGTGAAGACGCCGACGTCCTTGACCTGGCCGATGAGGGCCTTCATGAACGCCTGCTGGAGCTGGATGCGGCCGAGGTCGCTGCCGTCGCCGACGCTCTTTCGCGTACGGACGAGGCCGAGGGACTGCTCACCGTTCAACTGGTGGGTGCCGGGCGGGAGATCGAGGTGGCTCTTGGTGTCCTTGATCGCCTTGTTGGTGGTGACCGGGACGCCGCCGAGCTCGTCGATGAGCTTCTTGAAGCCGGTGAAGTCGACCTCGACGTAGTGGTCCATCCGGATGCCGGACATCTGTTCCACGGTCTTCACCGCGCAGGCCGGTCCGCCGACCTCGTACGCCGTGTTGAACATCTGGCGCCGGGCGGTGGGGATCGGCGTCCTGCCGTCCTTGTCGGAGACGCAGTCGGGGCGGGATATCAGGGTGTCGCGCGGGATCGAGACGATGCTGGCCTTCTTGTGGCCGGGGTACACGTGCAGGATCATCGCGGTGTCGGAGCGGGCTCCGCCCTCGTCCGTGCCGTACTTGCCGTTGTCGCCGTGCCGGGAGTCGGAGCCGAGGACGAGGATGTCCTGCGAGCCGTTGTCGACCTCGTCGGGGCGGTTCGCCCCGAGGGCGCCGTTGATGTCGACGCCCTTGAGGTTGCCGTCGAGCTTGAAGTACACGTAGCCGAGACCGCCACCACCGACCAGCACCACCCCCGCGGCCACCCAGGCCAGCGTGGTGACGGCCCTGCGGCCCTTGGTGGGTCCCTTGCGGCGTTTGCCGCCGGCTCGTATTCGGCCGCTGCTCCTGCCCGTCCCGCTCATACGCTCCTCAGTCCCTCGTGGATACCCGCGTACCCCCTGCTGCCGTGGTGGATCAGGCACGGTTTGTCGACACTTGTCAGACGTTGAATTACCCAGAAGGGTTGCACAGCGTCCTGTGAGGGCCTCGGGGGAAGAGGGTCGCCGAGCATGCTCGCAGGGGTCTCTAAGAGCGCTTCTTATCTGCCCTGAGCTGGAGTTTTACGAGTCCGAAGGAGCCCCCGGACCATGATCACCGGCGGTGACGGGTGTGGCGCAGATCTCGAAAGGGTCACGAACTTCACGAACCGTCCGCATCCCCCACTCCAGCCCGCCCAGCGACCACTTCAGCCCGTCCGGCGTTTGAGGACGCGCGGGCGCAGCCCGTGCAGGGGTCCGGGGCGCAGCCCTGGCATGAACCCCGGCCACCCACAGGACCGGAGCCCCGAAACGGTACGGGCCCGGGGGCCGACACGTCAT
>NZ_JBSGZD010000096.1:0-26871 GCF_053610825.1 Streptomyces sp. NPDC054863
GCCGTACCCGCCCCCTCCGGAACGTCCCAAGACGGTCATTCGCCTCTCATCAGGAATTTCGGTGATTCAAGGGATTTCGGCGATTTCAGGGATGAGGGACGAAAGCGGATCCATGCCCCGTCCGGGGCGAGAAGTCCCATGGTGGACCCTCGCGTCGGGCGGATCCGAAGATGTGCCAGAGTTGCCACGTCCGGGCCGGGAGCACGTACCGTACGGCGCAACAAGGCGGGACACCGGGAAGGGGCAGCTGGGTTGACCACGCACGCACCGCAGGCGGCGCAGTCCGTGACGCTGCCTGCCTCGCTCGACGAGGCCGTGGCGGCACTCACCGCCATGCCCGCCGCCGTGCCCGTCGCGGGCGGCACCGACTTGATGGCCGCCGTGAACTCCGGGCACCTCAGGCCCTCCGGACTCGTCGGCCTCGGCCGGATCAGCGAGATCCGCGGCTGGCAGTACCAGGACGGGCACGCCCTCCTCGGCGCCGGCCTCACCCACGCCCGGATGGGCCGCCCCGACTTCGCGGCGCTCATCCCCGCCCTCGCCGCCGCCGCCCGCGCGGCGGGCCCGCCGCAGATCCGCAACGCGGGGACGCTCGGCGGCAACATCGTCACCGCCGCCCCGACCGGCGACTCCCTGCCGGTGCTGGCGGCCATCGAAGCGACCCTGGTCGTCGCGGGCCCCGGCGGGCAGCGCGACATTCCGGTCTCCCATCTCCTCGCGGGGCGCGCGATGCTGGAGCCGGGCGAGCTCATCGCCTTCGTCCGCGTACCGCTGCTGCACGCCCCGCAGGTCTTCTTCAAGGCCACCGGACGCACCGGCCCGGGCCGCGCGACGGCCTCCGTCGCCCTGGTCCTCGACCCGGCGCGACGCGCAGTGCGCTGTGCGGTGGGGGCCATCGCGCAGATGCCGCTGCGTCCGCTGGAGGCCGAGGCCTGGATCGCGTCGCTGATCGACTGGGACGGCGAGCGCCGCCTCGCCCCGGAAGCCTGCGAGGCCTTCGGCGAGTACGTCGCTGCCGCCTGCATCCCGGACCCGCCCCAGCCGGCCGACGGGGGAGAGCCGCAACCGCTGCCCCCCGGCGTACTGCACCTGCGGCGCACGGTCGCCGCGCTGGCCCGACGAGCACTGGGGAGGGCACTCTCGTGACCGACAACACCGAGCACCCCGACCGCACCGAGCACCCCGACGGCACCGGGAACCGCGGCCTCACCGGGAACCGCGGCCAGGCCGAACCGGTTCTCGGCCCGGCGTCGGCCGGCTGGCAGCCGACGCCGCAGAGCGGGGAGTACGACGCCGACGCCACGGCGTTCGTCCAGCTCCCCGAGGGCCTGGACTTCTCCGGCACCGGCGACCCGCTTGCCGCGCCCGGCCACGACTACGTACCGCCGCACATCACGGCTCCCCTGGAGACCGGAACCTGGAACGTCCACCTGCACCAGGACCCGCAGGCCTTCCAGTCACAGTTCCACGAGACACAGCCGCAGCTGCCGCAGCAGCACTCGCAGTCTCCGCATGCACACCAGCCGTTCCCGTCCCACGGGTCGCAGGTGCATGAGCAGCAGGTGCATGAGCAGCAGTCGCATGAGCAGCAGTCGCATGAGCAGCAGTTGCGCGAGCCGCAGTCGCATGAACGGCAGTCGCACGAGCCGCAGGCCTACCAGCCGCACCAGCCGCAGCCCCAGGGGCCGTCGGCGGGCTGGCCGGTCGCCGGTCACGACGCGGGCGCCACCAGCCAGTGGAACTTCACCGAGGCCTTCGACGCGGCCCCGTCTCCCGCCCCGACGTCGCCCGCCCCTGCTCCGGCCGCCGACCTTGCGGGTTCCCTCGGCCCGGACTCCGGCCTGCCGACCGGGCAGTGGACGATGCCGTCCGCCGACGAGGAAGCCCCGGACGACTCCGGCGAGTTTCCCCCCGCCCCGGCGGCCCCCTGGCACGCTCCGGGAGCTCCGGCGACCCTGCCGGGCGGGGCCCCCGCGCCCTGGGCGATCCCCGGAATGCGGCCCGCCGCTGCTCCGCCCGCCGACGTACCGCGTGAGCCGTCGGCCGAGGCGCCCGTCGAGCCGATGCCCGTGCCTGTGCCCGTGTCCGTGTCCGCGCCCGGGTCCGGGTCCGCAGAGCCCACACCTGCCGAGCCCGAGGCCGTGCCTGGCGCGGAGGAAGCACCCGACGGCGCCGACGTTGCAGATGCCGACGCCGTGACGGACCCCGTTGCCGGAACCGACCCGGCCGACGACGGCCGGGGGAGCGAGGACGGTCAGGAGGCCGCGGTCGCGGCCCCGGAGCCGGCCACCGAGCCCGACACCGCCCCTGCCGACCCCGACTCCACGTCTTCCGAGGTGCCCGAGGCATCCGCGGCAGCCGGAGCCGCCGAGGCCCCGGCTCTCGACGCCCCGGCAGAGGACACCCCGCTCGACTCCGCGGCCGACGCCACCGTGGACGCGGACACCGACGCAGCTGTCCAGGCCGACCCCGACGCCGCCCCGGAGCCGGGACCAGCGGCGGAGTCCGGCGTGGCAGAGGCCGGAGCGGGGGAGGTCGGCGCGGTGGAGGCCGGAGCCCCGGCCGTACCCGGTACGGACCCCGCAGCCGGGTACGCCCCGGAAGCCGGTATCGAACCGTCCTACGCCGCCCCGCACGAGCCCGCCCACTTCTTCCACAACGAGCCCAGCGAACACCCGCACGCCTCCTACGTGTTGCGGGTCAACGGCGCCGACCGGCCCGTCACCGAAGCCTGGATCGGCGAGTCGCTCCTCTACGTGCTGCGCGAACGCCTCGGCCTCGCCGGAGCCAAGGACGGCTGCTCCCAGGGCGAGTGCGGCGCCTGCGCCGTCCAGGTCGACGGCCGGCTCGTCGCCTCCTGCCTGGTGCCCGCCGCCACGACCGCCGGCTCCGAGGTCCGTACGGTCGAAGGACTGGCCACCGACGGCGAGCCGTCCGACGTCCAGCGAGCCCTGGCCAACTGCGGTGCCGTGCAGTGCGGCTTCTGCATCCCGGGCATGGCGATGACCGTCCACGACCTGCTTGAGGGCAACCACGCACCGACCGAGCTGGAGACCCGGCAGGCCCTGTGCGGCAACCTCTGCCGCTGCTCCGGCTACCGGGGCGTACTCGAAGCCGTGCGCGACGTCGTCACCGAGCGCGAGGCGAGTGCAGAGGCCGCGGCCACCGGCCAGGCCACCGACGAGGCCCGCATCCCGCACCAGGCGCCCCCCGGCGCGGGCAGCGCCCAGCACACCTTTCACCACCCGCACGACGGAGGCATGGCGTGAGCAACGACGCGGCCACCGCGACCGCAGCGGTCGGCGGCACGCAGCAGGAACCGCCCGCACACGGCATCGGCGCCTCGCTCCCCGCGTCCGACGCGCGCGCCAAGACCGAGGGCACCTTCCCCTACGCGGCCGACCTGTGGGCCGAGGGCCTGCTGTGGGCCGCGATCCTGCGCTCCCCGCACGCGCACGCCCGCATCCTCTCCGTCGACACCAGTGCCGCAGCCGCGATGCCGGGCGTCCGCGCCGTCGTCACCCACGTCGACGTCCCCGGTGACCCGCACTACGGCCGCAAGGTCGTCGACCGCCCGGTGTTCGCCGCCGACCTGGCCCGCCACCACGGCGAACCGATCGCCGCCGTCGCCGCCGACCACCCCGACACCGCCCGGCTGGCGGCTGCCGCGATCGCCGTCGAGTACGAGATCCTCGAACCGGTTACCGACCCCGAGAAGGCCTTCGCCGCCGAGTCCCTGCACCCCGACGGCAACCTGATCCGGCACATCCCGCTCAGCTTCGGCGACCCCGAGATCACCGGCGAGGTCGTCGTCGAGGGCCTCTACCGGATCGGCCGCCAGGACCCCGCCCCCATCGGCGCCGAGGCCGGTCTCGCCGTGCCCCGCCCGGACGGCGGCGTCGAGATCTACACCGCCTCCACCGACCCGCACACCGACCGCGACCTGGCCGCCGCCAGCTTCGGCCTGGAACGCGAACGCGTGAAGATCGTCGTGACCGGCGTGCCCGGCGCCACCGGAGACCGCGAGGACGCGGGCTTCCAACTCCCGCTCGGCCTGCTGGCGTTGCGTACGGGCTGCCCGGTCAAGCTCGCCGCGACCCGCGAGGAGTCCTTCCTCGGCCACGCCCACCGCCACCCGGCCCTGCTGCGCTACCGCCACCACGCGGACGCCGAGGGCCGCCTGGTCAAGGTCGAGGCACAGATCCTGCTCGACGCGGGCGCGTACGCCGACGCCTCGTCCGAGTCCCTCGCCGCCGCCGTCTCCTTCGCGTGCGGCCCCTACGTCGTCCCGCACGCCTTCATCGAGGGCTGGGCAGTCCGTACGAACAACCCCCCGTCCGGCCACGTCCGGGGCGAGGGCGCCCTCCAGGTCTGCGCCGCGTACGAGGGCCAGATGGACAAGCTCGCCGCCAAGCTCGGCCTGGAACCCGCCGAACTGCGCATGCGCAACGTCCTGGCCACCGGTGACCTCCTGCCCACGGGGCAGACCGTCACCTGCCCGGCCCCGGTCGCCGAACTCCTGCGCGCCGTACGGGACTTCCCGCTGCCCGCCCTCCCCAAGGACTCCCCGGAGGAGGGCTGGCTGCTGCCCGGCGGTCCCGAGGGTGCGGGCGAACCCAGTGCCGTGCGCCGAGGCGTCGGCTACGCCCTGGGCATGGTGCACATGCTCGGCGCCGAAGGCACCGACGAGGTCTCCACCGCCACCGTGAAGGTGCACGACGGCGTCGCCACCGTCATCTGCGCCGCCGTCGAGACCGGCCAGGGCTTCACGACGCTCGCCCGCCAGATCGTCCAGGAGACCCTGGGCATCGAGGAGGTGCACGTCGCCTCCGTCGACACCGACCAGCCCCCGGCGGGACCGGCCACCCACGGCCGCCACACCTGGGTCTCGGGCGGCGCGGTCGAGCGGGCCGCGAAGATGGTCCGCACCCAGCTGCTCCAGCCGCTGGCGCACAAGTTCGGCATGTCCACCGAGCTGCTCTCCATCGCCGACGGCAAGATCACCTCGTACGACGGCGTGCTGAGCACCACCGTCACCGAGGCCATGGACGGCAAGGAACTGTGGGCCACCGCCCAGTGCCGCCCGCACCCCACCGAGCCCCTGGACGAGAGCGGGCAGGGCGACGCCTTCGTCGGACTCGCCTTCTGCGCCGTCCGCGCGGTCGTGGACGTCGACATCGAACTGGGCTCCATCCGGGTGGTGGAGATGGCGGTCGCCCAGGACGTCGGCCGCATCCTCAACCCGGCGCAGCTCGCCGCCCGCATCGAGGCCGGTGTCACCCAGGGCGTCGGCGCGGCCCTGACGGAGAACCTCCGGACCCCGCGCGGTCTGGTCCGCCACCCCGATCTGACGCACTACGCCCTGCCGACGGCCCTGGACGCCCCGGACATCCGCATCGTCAAGCTCGTCGAGGAGCGGGACGTGGTGGCCCCCTTCGGCGCCAAGCCGGCGAGCGCGGTACCGGTCGTCACCTCGCCCGCGGCGGTCGCCTCGGCGGTGCGGGCGGCCACCGGGCGCCCGATCAACAGGCTGCCGATCAGGCCGCAGGCAGCGGTCAGCAACCCCTGAGACCAGGGCCTCGCCCCGGGGAGCGCGGCAGGCTCCTCGGGTGGCTGGGTGGCTGGGTGGCTGGGTGGCTGGGTGGCTGGGTGGCTGGGTGGCTGGGTGGGACGGGTGGCTACCAGGGCGCCAGGGCCAAACTCGCGAGCCGCGTACGGCAGTTCTGCGTACGGTTCCTTTCGTGGTCGACTCCAAGATTGCAGAACTGGACTCCGCCGTCGTGCTCGTGACCGGAGTGATGGCGGCAGGGAAATCCACCGTCGCCCAGGCGCTCGCCGAGC
The DNA here is from genome assembly GCF_053610825.1 of Streptomyces sp. NPDC054863. Classification (NCBI taxonomy): domain Bacteria; kingdom Bacillati; phylum Actinomycetota; class Actinomycetes; order Kitasatosporales; family Streptomycetaceae; genus Streptomyces; species Streptomyces sp. NPDC054863. The sequence continues at coordinate 5,842 of NZ_JBSGZD010000096.1, forward strand.
GCCTGCCCCGCGCCGCCCACGTCCGCGGGGACGTCTTCCGGCGGATGGTCGTGTCCGGGCGGGCCGAGATGGTGCCAGGCGCGGACGAGGACGCGCCGGCCCAACTGCGGCTGCGTCACCGGCTCTCCGCCGGCACCGCCGATGCGTACGCGGCCGAGGGCTTCACCGCGGTGGTGCAGGACATCGTCATCGGCAAGGACCTGGACGAGTACATCGGCCTGGTGCGCACCAGGCCGATGTACGTGGTCGTACTCGCCCCCGATCCGCAGACCCTCGCCGTCCGCGACGCGGAGCGGGCGAAGACCGGATACGGCGGCGGCTGGACGCCCGAGGTCCTGGACCGGGCCATGCGCGAGGAGACTCCGCAGGCTCACCTTGGCAGAGCCGGTACTCAAAGTGCCGGTTCCGGTATGTGTACTGCCGCTCTGAGCAGGGGATTTGATGTGCCACTGCTGATTGTCAGTGGCGGCGGCTAGTCTTTTTCCGTACGCAGAATTCGCGCGATGGAGCGGGTGGGAGGTGGTGCGGTACGGGGCGCGGAAAGGGCCGGGAATGGAGGCCGTGATCGGAATCGAACCGACGTAACTCGCTTTGCAGGCGAGCCCCTGAGCCACTCGGGCACACGGCCGTGTGCTGCTTCGTTCTTTGACAACTCCAGAACGGTAGAACGGAATTGGGGCCCCGTTCAAGGCCCCTGGATGCGCTGCAACGGGACTGACACGCCCCGTTCACAGAGCGGCTTCACGGTGCCTTTCGCAGTGCTCCCCCCTTGCTTTTCGCATTGCTCTTCACAGTGCTCTTCACAGCGCTCCGAGGAACGAGGACACCGCCGCCCGGAAAAGGTCGGGGTCGTCCACCCACGGATAGTGGCCCACCCCGGGAAGCCGCCGCCATTCGCCCCGGGGAAAGGAAGCCGCGACCGCTTCCCCCACCCGTACGCCTGTGATCGTGTCCAGTTCGCCCGTCACCACGAGCACCGGACAGGACACCTCTCGCAGGTTCGCCAGGACGGCCCGCCGGGCCCGGTCGTCCACGCCCTGGTGGAAGCCCGTCCGGGGGACCTGTCTGAGCCGGGCGGGCTCCGCCGCCGCATGGGCGCGCTGCGGGGCGTCCCACCTGGCGTACGCCATCGGGGCCGCCCGCGCCAACAGCACGCGGACCTCCTCGGGTTCGGAGGCCGTGGCGAGGCGCCGCACGGCGTCCGCGGCATCCGGCCACCATTCCTCGGCCCGGCGCGACTCGAAGATCTCCCGTGTGTCGTCGGGGAGTTCGTCCCGTACGCCCTGGAGGCGGCCCTCGGGGCAGACGAGGACCAGCTGGCTCAGCCGCTCGGGATGGGTGGCGGCGTACGACTGCGCGGTGGCGGCAGCCGCGTCGTGGGCCAGCAGGGCGAAGCGGTCCACACCGAGGTGCGCGCGCAGCGATTCGAGGTCCTGGGCGAGTGCGGGGAAGGCGTAGCGGTCCGGGTCGGCGGCCTGCGGCGAGCTGCCGGTGCCGCGGGAGTCGGGGATCAGCAGGCGGTACGCGCGGTCGAGGCCGCCCAGGTTCCCGAGGTGGGCGGCGTCCCGGCCGGGGCCGCCCGACAGGCAGACGAGGGGGACGCTGGAGGCGGGTCCCAGCACCCGGTAGGCGAGTGCTGCGTCGTCGTACGAGCGGTAGTTCGGCATGGCCGTACACCTGCCCCGTCCTCGCCCGACCACCGGTTTCACAGTGCACCGATCCTGCTCCGGTCGTACGACCAAGGGCGGAGGCCGGCCCCGCCCGGAGACAGGGTTCAACCAGGGGTACGGCCCTTACTCTGGGCCTATGACCGCCCTGGGACCCCGCGACGCCGATGTCGCACCGACCGACATGTCCGCCGAACCCCCGTCCCCGCCCGAGGGGGTGCTGGGCAAGAGGCACCGGGCACTGAGCATCGGCATCGTCTCGGTCGTCCTGCTGATCGCCTTCGAGGCGACGGCCGTCGGTACGGCGATGCCGGTCGCGGCACGCGAGCTGCACGGCATCCCCCTGTACGCCTTCGCGTTCTCCGCGTACTTCACCACCAGCCTCTTCGCGATGGTGCTGTCCGGTCAGTGGGCCGACCGGCGGGGCCCGCTCGCGCCGCTGACCGCGGGGATCGTGGCCTTCGCGGCCGGGCTGCTGCTGTCGGGCACGGCGGGCACGATGCTGCTGTTCATCCTCGGCCGGGCCGTCCAGGGGCTCGGCGGCGGGCTGGTGATCGTCGCGCTGTACGTGGTGATCAGCCGCGCCTATCCGGAGCAGTTGCGCCCGGCGATCCTGGCGGCGTTCGCGGCGAGCTGGGTGGTCCCTTCGGTGGTCGGGCCGCTCGCGTCCGGGGCGATCACGGAGAACCTCGGCTGGCGCTGGGTGTTCGTCGGCATCCCGGTCCTGGTGGTCTTCCCGCTGGCGCTCGCCCTGCCCGCGATACGGCGGATGGCGGCCGGTCCCGCCGACCCGGAGGCGCCGGTCCCGCCCTTCGACCGCAAGCAGATCCGGCTGGCGCTGGGGATCTCGCTGGGCGCCGGGCTCCTCCAGTACGCGGGCCAGGACCTGCGGTGGCTGTCGCTGCTGCCTGCCGTGGTGGGCGCGGCCCTGCTGGTGCCGGCCGTGCTCGGGCTGCTGCCCAGGGGCACCTACCGGGCGGCGCGCGGACTGCCTTCGGTGGTGCTGCTGCGAGGGATCGCGGCGGGTTCGTTCATCGCGGCGGAGTCGTTCGTGCCGCTGATGCTGGTCACCGAGCGGGGGCTGTCCCCGACCATGGCGGGACTGTCGCTGGCGGTCGGCGGCGGGACCTGGGCGTTCGGATCGTTCGTCCAGTCGCGTCCGCGCATGGAGCCTTACCGGGAGCGGCTGGTCTCCCTCGGCATGGTCCTGGTGGCGGCGGCCATCGCGGTGGTACCGACCGTGCTGATCCCGTCCGTGCCGGTGTGGGTGGTCGGTGTCGCGTGGGGCTTCGGCTGCTTCGGGATGGGAATGGTCATCGCCTCGACCAGCGTCCTGCTGCTGAAGCTCTCCGCCCCCGAGGAGGCGGGCACCAACTCGGCCGCCCTCCAGATCTCCGACGGCCTGTCCAACGTGATGCTGCTGGCGATCGGCGGCGCGGTCTTCGCGGCCCTCGGCGGCGGCGCGGTCGCAGCCCACTCGACGGCCGCGGGCGGCGGCTCCCATCCGGTGGCGTTCGCGGCGGTGTTCCTGCCGATGGCGTGCGTGGCGCTGGTGGGGGCCTGGGTGGCCACGCGGCTGCGGGAGCGGGAGGCATAGGGCGCGCGACCGGCAGGGCTCCGCACCCGACTCCTGGCAGAGGGCGGAGGGCGGAGAGCTGAGGGCGGAGGGCGGAGGGCGGAGAGCTGAGGGCGGCCGTCGCGGCGGGGGTCCTGACGGGGGCCCAGGTCGGCGGGGGCCCAGGTCGGCGGGGGTGTCCGGGACGTGTCGGGGATTCCGTGGAGATCGGGCGGCAGCTTCGGGTCATGCCGGTGAGGTCCGTGCGAGGACTGTGAGCTGGGTCCCATCCCCGGCCCGGCCGGACGTGCTCACCGCGCGTTCCGGTCGGGGCGCCGGTAAGGTGGCCCGGTTGTCGTACGGGGCCGGGCCGTGATCCGGTCACACTCCGCGACAGCTGCCACGTACCCGACGCTGCGACCGGAGACCGTGACTACTACCACCTCCCACCACCTCTCACCCGCCTTCCCCGGCCGTGCCCCCTGGGGCACCGCCAACAAGCTGCGAGCCTGGCAGCAGGGGGCGCTGGAGAAGTACATCCAGGACCAGCCGCGAGACTTCCTCGCGGTGGCGACGCCCGGCGCAGGCAAGACGACCTTCGCGCTGACGCTCGCCTCGTGGCTGCTGCACCACCATGTGGTCCAGCAGATCACGGTGGTCGCCCCCACCGAGCACCTGAAGAAGCAGTGGGCGGAAGCCGCCGCCCGGATAGGGATCAAGCTCGACCCGGAGTACAGCGCGGGACCGCTCAGCAAGGAGTACCAGGGCGTCGCGGTGACGTACGCGGGTGTCGGCGTGCGGCCCATGCTGCACCGCAACCGGTGCGAGCAGCGCAAGACGCTGGTGATCCTCGACGAGATCCACCACGCCGGTGACTCGAAGTCGTGGGGCGAGGCCTGCCAGGAGGCGTTCGACCCGGCGACCCGGCGCCTCGCCCTGACCGGTACGCCCTTCCGGTCGGACACCAACCCGATTCCCTTCGTGGAGTACGCGGAGGGGAACGACGGGATCCGGCGTTCATCGGCCGACTACACCTACGGGTACGGCAACGCCCTGGCGGACGGCGTCGTCCGGCCCGTGATCTTCCTCAGCTACAGCGGCAACATGCGGTGGCGCACCAAGGCCGGTGACGAGATCGCGGCACGGCTCGGCGAGCCGATGACCAAGGACGCGATCGGGCAGGCCTGGCGGACGGCGCTCGCGCCCACCGGCGAGTGGATCCCGAACGTACTGGCAGCCGCCGACAAGCGGCTGACCGAGGTCAGGAAGGGGATTCCGGACGCCGGTGGCCTGGTGATCGCCACCGACCAGGACTCGGCCCGTGAGTACGCCAAGATCCTCAAGAGGGTCACCGGGCAGAAGGCCACCGTCGTGCTCTCCGACGAGAAGGCGGCGTCGAAGAGGATCGACCAGTTCGCGGAGGACGGCTCCCGCTGGATGGTCGCGGTGCGCATGGTGTCGGAGGGCGTCGACGTGCCGCGCCTCGCGGTCGGCGTATACGCGACGACGATTTCGACCCCGCTGTTCTTCGCGCAGGCCGTCGGACGTTTCGTGCGTTCGCGGCGCAGGGGCGAGACGGCCTCGGTGTTCGTGCCGACGATCCCGATGCTGCTCGACTTCGCGAACGAGATGGAGGTCGAGCGGGACCACGTCCTCGACAAGCCCAAGAAGGGCAGCGAGGAAGAGAACCCGTTCGCCGAGGAGGACAAGCTCCTCGCCGACGCGGAGCGGCTGGAGGACGAGGAGACCGAGGACCAGCTGCCGTTCGAGGCGCTGGAGTCCGACGCGGTCTTCGACCGGGTGCTCTACGACGGCGCCGAGTTCGGGATGCAGGCGCACCCCGGCAGCGAGGAGGAGCAGGACTATCTGGGCATCCCCGGGCTCCTTGAGCCGGACCAGGTGCAGCTGCTGCTCCAGAAGCGGCAGACCCGGCAGATCGCGCACAGCCGCCAGAAGCCGGCCTCCGAGGCCGACCTGCTGGAGAAGGCCGCCGAGGCCCGGCCGGTCGTCACCCACAAGCAGCTGCTGGAGCTGCGCAAGTCGCTGAACACGATGGTCGGGGCGTACGTCCACCAGAGCGGCAAGCCGCACGGTGTCATCCACACCGAACTGCGACGGGTCTGCGGCGGCCCGCCGAGCGCCGAGGCGACGGCCGGGCAGCTCAAGGAGCGGATCAAGAAGGTGCAGGAGTGGGCCACCCGGATGCGGTGAGGGCCCGAGGGGTGGGTCGGGAGGGCTCCTCAGTGGTGCGCTGAGGGAGCTCCCCCTGCGGCTTTCCGCAGACAGTGGGGCGGGTGGGTTCGGCGGGGCCGGGCGTTCGGCGGGGCGGGTGGGGCCGGGGTACGGCTGAGGGCGGGATCCGGCTCTGGGTGCGTTTCCGGGTTCCGCCGGTTCCACCCGCCCTGCCGGTCCTGCCGGTGCCGCCCTGCCGTCTCGCGCGGATGGGACCCGTCCGAGTGGTGGTCTGAGAGATGGTCCCCACAGGGTCGCCCCCCGCTATGTCCGTTGCGGCATTGCGCTGGTCGGCGCGGGCATATGCGCCGAAGTCCCGCCCCGTCGTGACTTCGTCCCCGAGGGCCGTGCGCGCGCCCACGGAATGATCAACTCCCTTCCTGCGCCCGGATTCTGGACGAGGTCTTCCGCTGAGCGGACTGGATCGCTACCTTTCCCGCAACGCATAACGCCCCGTGGCAGAGCCGCCCCGGAGCGCAGCCGGTGCCATGGCCTGCCGGCGGCCTCTGCGCGCGTCGCCGACGGGACCGGTGACGCGCACCATGCGCAGGAGGACCGTCCGCACTCACCACAGAGGAGTGGGCGTCGTGACCGCGGAGACTTCCCAGACGCTCGACAGAGGACTGCGGGTCCTCAAGCTGCTCGCCGATACCGACCACGGACTCACGGTCACCGAGTTGTCCAACAAACTCGGCGTCAACCGCACCGTGGTGTACCGGCTGCTCGCCACGCTCGAACAGCACGCGCTCGTACGCCGGGACCTGGGCGGTCGCGCCCGGGTCGGGCTCGGGGTGCTGCGGCTGGGACGGCAGGTCCACCCCCTCGTACGGGAGGCCGCGCTGCCCGCGCTCAGGTCTCTCGCCGAGGACATCGGGGCGACGGCCCACCTCACGCTCGTCGACGGCGCGGAGGCCCTCGCCGTGGCGGTGGTCGAGCCGACCTGGACGGACTATCACGTGGCCTACCGGGCGGGCTTCCGCCACCCGCTCGACCGGGGCGCCGCGGGCCGGGCGATCCTGGCCGCGCGGCAGAGCGTCATGACCGAGCCCGGGTACACGCTCACCCACGGCGAGCTGGAGGCCGGTGCGAGCGGGGCCGCAGCCCCGCTGATAGGGGTCACCGGGGTGGAGGGCAGCGTGGGCGTCGTCATGCTGTCGGACTCGGTTCCTGAGCGGGTCGGGGCCCGGGTGGTCGACGCGGCCAAGGAGGTCGCGGACGCACTCCGCTGAGGTACGTGGTGGGTGTGGACGTGCCCTGCTGAGGTACGTGGTGGGTGCGGACGTGCTGCGCCGAGGCGTGCGGTGCGTGGGGGCGCGCTCGGTGGGCGCGGGGGTGGGCGGAGGGGGCCGTTAGATTGGGGGAGTGCTCCCTCTTCTCTCTCGGCTCTCCCGCAACAGCCGTCTCGCCGTCTGCGCCCTGCCCGTCGTCGCACTGCTCGGGGTGGCCGCCCTGGCGCCGCTGCCGTTCGCGGTGGCCCAGCCCGGGTCGGCCACCGACGTCCTGGGCAAGGACAGTGAGGGCCGGCCGGTCATCAGCGTGACCGGTGTGCCGACCCGGGAAACCACCGGGAAGCTGCGGATGACGACCATCGTGGCCACCGGCCCGTCCATCGACCACCGGGTCGGCGAGCTGGCCGACGCCTGGTTCCGGGACGACCGGGCCGTCATGCCGCACGACGTCGTCTACCCGACCGGCGGCGACGACGAGGAGGTCGCCGAGCACAACAAGGGGGAGATGCTCAAGTCGCAGAACAGCGCCGTCTCCGCCGCGCTCGGCTACCTCGGCGACAAGGGCAGGGGCGCCAAGGTCGACCTCCACCTCGCCGACATCGGCGGCCCCAGCGCAGGGCTCCTCTTCACGCTCGGCATCATCGACAAGATCGACGGAAACGGCGCGGGCAGCGACCTGACGGGTGGCCTCGACGTCGCAGGGACGGGGACCATCGACGCGGACGGAACCGTCGGCCAGGTCGGCGGCGTACCCCTGAAGATCAAGGGGGCCAGGGCGGACGGCGCGACAGTCTTCCTCGTACCGAAGGACGAGTGCTCGCAGGCCAGGACCGGCCTGCCGGACGGGATGCGGCTGATTCCCGTGAGCACCCTCGACGACGCGGTGTCCTCGCTCAGGGAGCTGGGGAAGAAGGGCGGGGCCGGGAAGGTGCCGAGCTGCTGAGCGGGACCGCCCGGGCAGGCGTGTCCGGTCCGTCGTTCGGTCCGTCGTTCGGTCCGTCGTCCGGTACGTCGTCCGGACCGTCGTCCATCGTCCGCCAGGACGGGAAGACCAGCGGGCTCAGGGTGATCAGGAAGTAGACCCCGCCGACCAGCAGCATCGCGGCGGTCAGGCCCGCCCCTTCGACCAGGAAGCCCGCGGCCAGGCCGCCCAGCGGGATCGTCAGCTGGCAGCCCGCGGTGAGCATTCCCGAGACGCGGGTACGCAGCTCCGGCGGCACGCGTTCGAAGATGACCGTGCCCAGGATCGGGTTGAGCGTGCCGATCGCCAGCCCGCCGATGACCAGGGTGACCGCCAGGGGCAGCGTGCTGTCCGTCAGCGCGGCGACCGCGAAGCGCGGCACCTCGCCGACGACGAACGCCGCCGTGAAGACCGTACGGCGTGAGAAGCGGTGGCCCACCGCCCCGTAGAGCAGGGCGCCGAGCAGGGCCGCGCCGCCGAACAGGGCTCTCAGCAGGCCGAGTTGGGTGGCTCCGCCCAGATTCTCCTTGGCGTGCACCGGGAAAAGGACCGAACCCCACGACTGGTTGAGCCCGTTGGTGAACATCACCATCAGGACGACGGCCAGCAGCAGTCCGCCGGAAGCCACGTAGGAGTAGCCCTCGCGCAGGTCGCGGCGGTACGCGGAGAAGGAGACCCGTGCCGTCGACCTCATGGGCTCGGCGGCCCGCACCCCGCGCACCCCGGCCGCGATCAGCGTCGCCGACAGGGCGAACGTCACCCCGTCCAGCAGCAGTACGGCCTCCGCGCCGAGCAGCGCGATCAGTACGCCGGCCAGCGAGGCGCCGGCCATCCGGGCCCCGTTCGACGCGGCCTCGAAGAGGGAGGTCGCCCGCGACAGGGTCGTCCCCGCACGTGCGGCGAGATCGGGTATCAGTACGGACCGGGAGGTCATGCCGGGCGTCGCGACCAGACCGCCGACCGCCATCAGGGCGCACAGCATCCAGAACTCCAGCACCCCCGCGTAGTGCAGCACCGGGATCGCCGCGACCGTGAGGCCGCAGATCACATCGGTGACGACGCTCGTGCGCCGCCGCCCGAACCGGTCGATGAACGGCCCACCGACCAGCGCGGCCACCACCACCGGCAGCGTCGCGCAGAACGCCACGAAACCGGCCCGGCCCGCGCTGCCGGTGGTCTGGAGCACGAACCACGGCACGCCGATCAGGGTGAGCGAGTTGCCGACGGCGGAGACGGTGTGGGCGGTCAGGAGGGCGGCGAGCGGACGCCGGTCGCTCATGCCCTGCTCGCCGGCCGGGTGCCGGTCGCTCGCGCTGCCTTCTCCGGCCGGACGCCGGTCGCCCGTGCCCTGCCCGTCGTGCTGCGGATGCCGCTCGTTCATGCCGTACCGGTCGTACGGACCCGGGGTTCGACGCCGGCGCCTGCCGTACGGACGAGGCGTAGGCCCAACTCGACCAGGACCCAGCCGAGTTGGGCGCGTAAGGGGCGGTGGGGCAGGTCCGTCCGCAGGGCGGCGGCCCGGCGGTTGGCGGCGTCCTGCCGCTGGAGGTCGGCGGACCGGGCGGCGTGCAGGTAGCGGAAGGTTTCGGGGTGCATGGAGTCTCGTCCTCTCGGTCCTCGGTGGAGGGGGCCCGCTCGTTCAGCCCCTGGCGAGGGGGAAGCCGTGCAGGTGAATCCGGTACTGCTCGGTGTCGCCCGTGGCCGGGGCGGCCTCGGCGCCGGGGCGGTAGCTGTCGATCAATTCCTCGATGCGCCGGTTCAGTTCGCGTGCCAGCTCCGGGGTCAGGGCCAGGGTGTAGTCGCTCAGTTCGGTGGACCGCCGCCACTCGTCCGACCACTCGCGCGAGGTGCCGATCCAGGTCCCGACCTCCTGGGTGTGCATGTTGGCCACCTCGTGCAGGAAGAGGTCCGCCGCACCGCGCACCGCCGGGTCCGGGCTGTCGGACAGCGTGCTGTCGAAGGTGGTCCCGTGGTGGATGGCCTGCCACCAGCGTTCGCGGCCCTTGCCCCGCTCCGGTGCGTCCTCCACGAATCCGTACGCCGCCAACTGGCGCAGGTGATAGCTGGTGGCGCCGCTCGACTCGCCAAGCTGCTCAGCCAGTTGGGAAGCGGTGGCAGCGCCGGAGAGGCGCAGCGTGCGAAGCAGCTGGAAGCGCAGGGGATGGGCAAGCCCTCGCAGGGTCCGGGCGTCGAGGGCGTGGATCTTCCGCTCGGTAGCCGGCTTCTGCAAAGCGTCGGGGGAGCCGGGAGTGCCGGAGGAGCCAGGAGTGTCGGCGGCGTCGGCGGAGCCAGGGGTGTCGTGTGCGGGCATGCGCCCACCGTAAAGTTGCAAAGAGTCCGTTGCAAGGGTTTCTTTGCAACTACTTCTTTGCAAGTCTGAAAGGACTCAACTCCCCGTCCCCTAGCCCTCCTTGATGAACCCCTCCTCCACCAGCCACTCCTTCGCCACCACGTGCGGATCCTCCCCGTCCACGTCCACCTTGGCGCTCAGCTCCTGCGCCACCTCGTTGCTGAGCCTCGCCGTGACAGGGGACAGGAGCCCGGTGATCGCCGGGTACTTCTTCAGGGTTTCGCTGTTGACCTCGGGGGCCGCGTTGTAGTTGGGGAAGAAGCGCTTGTCGTCCTCCATCACCGCCAGGTCCATCGCCTTGATCCGGCCGTCCGTCGTGAAGACCTCGCCGTACGTGCACGACGAACCCCCGGACACCTGGGTGTAGATGATCCCGCTGTCCATCTTCGCGATGTTGCCCGGCCGGATCCGCATCCCGTACGCCTTCTGCATCCCCGGTGCCCCGTCGTCCCGCGAAGCGAACTCGGGGGCCACGCACAGCGTCACCGCCGACGGGTCCTTCTTCGACAGGGCCGCCACGTCGGACAGTGTCCTCGTGCCGTACTTCTTCTGGTTGGCCTTGTTCATGGCCAGCGCGTACGTGTTGTTGAGGGTGGCGGGCGGCAGCCAGCTGATGCCGTTCGCCGCGTCGGCGGCGCGTACCGCCTCCCACTGCTTCTTCGGGTCGGTGATCGGCTTGTCGTGCCCGAGGTAGGTGATCCACGCGGTGCCCGTGTACTCGTACATCACGTCCGCGTCGCCACCCTTGACCGCTTCCCGCGCCCCGATCGATCCCTGGATCCCGGTCCGGTCGAGCACGTCCGCGCCCGCCGCCTCGAAGACGAGCCCCAGGATCTGGCCGAGGACGAGCTGTTCCGTGAACTCCTTCGAGGTGACGGTCAGTTGGGCCCCCTCAAGCGGCAGCCCCGCCCCGACCGTGCCCGGCCGTACGTCGTCCACCATCGGGCTGCCGCTCGTCAGCCCGCACCCGGATGCCAGCACGGCGAGGGCAACCAGCCCGGCACCCAGCCCCGTAACCGGCCCGGCACCCAGCCCCGTAACCGGCCCCGCACCCAGCCCCGTAACCGGTCCTGTGACCGGCCCCGTCGTACGACGCCTCATGCCCCGACCTCCAGTCCGCGCGGTCGCAGCAGCAGCTCCACCAGCGACGCCAGCCAGTCCACGAACAGCGCCAGCGCCACCGTCAGCAGTGACCCCAGCACCAGCACCGGCATCCGCTGCGTCGTGATCCCCGTCGTGATCAGGTCGCCGAGCCCGCCGCCCCCGCCGAAGGCGGCCAGCGTCGCCGTGCCCACGTTCAGCACCAGCGCCGTCCGCACGCCCGCCAGGATCAGCGGCACGGCGAGCGGCAGCTCCACCTTCGCCAGCACCCCGGTCCTCGACATGCCGATGCCGCGCGCGGCCTCAAGGAGCGTCGGATCGTTGGCCCGCAGACCCGCGACGGTGTTGGAGAGCACCGGCAGCACCGCATAGATGATCATGCCGATCAGAGCGGCCCGCTTCCCGATCCCCAGCCAGATCACCAGCAGCGCCAACAGCCCGATCGCAGGCGTCGCCTGCCCGATGTTCGCGAGCGTCGTCGCCGCGGGAGCGGCCTTCCGCAGCCCCGGCCGGGTCAGCAGGATCCCCAGCGGAATCGCGATGACCAGGACGAAGAAGGTGGAGATCGCCGTCAGCTCGACGTGCTCCTGGAAGCGCAGCCAGACGTTGCCGCCCGCGAGCGCGTTCTGCGCGATCGAGTCCAGCTCGGCGGACCGGAACCACATCCACGTCGCCAGCAGCACCACCGCCAGCACCGCCGGCATCAGCACCACCTTCAGCCACGTCACCCGGCGCGGCAGCCGCTCGGCAGCCACCGCCGACCCGACCCCGGCCGCCTCCGGAGCCACGCCACCCTCGTCCCGGAACGCGACCCCCTTCACCTCGTGCTCGCCCTCGGGCCGCTCCCGGTCGGCGCCGCCCGCGCTCCCCGGGCTCACGCCGGCTCCGCCTGCTCGCCCACCGGCGGACGACGGTGTTCCGCCGCCTCCAGCCGGTCCGCCTCCAGCATTTCCTGTACGGAGTTCATCAGCGTCGCCATGTCGACGACGCCGGTGAACTCCCCGCGCCGCCCGGTCACCGCCACCCGCCCCGCGTTGTCGATCAGTACCGCCTCCAGGGCGTCCCGCAGCGTCGCGTCCCGGGTCACGGTGTCGTGTACGAGCGTCCCCGCCCGCGCCAGCGAGCCCTTCGCCCGCATCAGGTCGCCCCGCCGCAGCCACTTGTACGGCCGCCGGTGCCGGTCGAGCAGCAGCAGCTCGTTGGTCTGCGCGTCCCGCAGTCTGTCGAAGATCTCCTGGAGCGGGTCCTCCACCGTCACCGTCGGGAAGTCCGCGATCTCCACGTCCCTTACCCGCGTCAGATTCAGCCGCTTCAGCGCGGCCCCCGCGCCCACGAACCCGGACACGAAGTCGTCCGCCGGATTCGTCAGGATCGCCTCGGGGGTGTCGAACTGGGCGATGTGCGAGCGGTCCCGGAGCACCGCGATCCGGTCCCCGAGCTTGATCGCCTCGTCGAAGTCATGGGTGACGAACACGATCGTCTTGTGCAGCTCGTGCTGGAGCCGGATGAGCTCGTCCTGCAGATGGTCCCGGGTGATCGGATCGACGGCCCCGAACGGCTCGTCCATCAACAGCACCGGTGGGTCGGCGGCCAACGCCCTTGCCACGCCCACCCGTTGCTGCTGGCCTCCCGACAGCTGGCGCGGATACCGCCCGCGGAACTGGCCCGCGTCGAGGCCCACCAGGTCGAGCATCTCCTCGACCCGTGCGTTCACCCGGGCCTTGCTCCAGCCGACCATCTTCGGTACGAGCGCGATGTTCTGAGCCACCGTCATGTGCGGGAAGAGGCCCGACGACTGGATCGCGTACCCCACCTTCCTGCGCAGCTTCACCGGATCCATGTCCGTGACGTCCTCGCCGCCGATCCGGATCCGCCCGGACGTCGGCTCGATCAGCCGGTTGATCATCTTCAGCAGGGTCGTCTTGCCGCCGCCGGAAGGGCCGACGAAGACGACGGTCTCCCCGGCCCGGATCTCCAGGCTGACGTTGTCGACGGAGGGGTACGGATTGCCCGCGTACCGCTTGGTCAGGTTCTCCAGCCGAATGGCGGCACCACTGGCGGCGCCACCGGCTGCACCAGAAGCGGAAGGCGATTCAGGCACGGATCCCCCTAGGGATGGTCAGACGCCCCACCAGGACGTACACGGCATCGAAGATCAGCGCGAGCAGCACGATTCCCAGCGTCCCCGCGAGCACCTGATTGAGCGCGTTCTTGCTGCCCAGCGAGGCGATCCCGCGGAAGATCTCATTGCCGAGACCGGGCCCGGAGGCGTACGCGGCGATCGCCGCGATCCCCATCAGCATCTGGGTCGCGACCCGGATCCCGGTCAGGATCGGCGGCCACGCCAGCGGCAGCTCCACCCTCACCAGGCGCGCCGCCCGCGACATCCCGAGCCCGCGCGCCGCGTCGACCAGCGTCGGGTCGACGCCGCGCAGACCGACGATCGCGTTCCGTACGATCGGCAGCAGCCCGTACAGCACCAGCGCGATCACGGTCGGCGCCACACCGAGGCCCACCACCGGGATCAGCAGACCGATCAGCGCCAGCGACGGCACGGTCAGGATGCCGGACGCGGCCGTCGTCGCCAGGTTCCCGGCCCACTCGCTGCGGTACGTCAGGATGCCGATCAGCACCCCCAGTACGGTCGCCACGACCATGCACTGGAACACCGCGCTGGCGTGCTGGAAGGCATCCGCCAGCAACTGCTGGTACCGGCTGCCGAGATACTCCCAGAAATCCACGGGCCACTCCTCGGCGACGAGAGTCGGGCGACAGGGCGGGCGATCGGGCGAGCGACAGGCCGGACGACGGGCGGACGAAAACTCTCGCCGCCCCTCGTCAGGTCAGACCGGAAGCCTGCTCCACCAACGGGATGATCCGCAATGGAACGGGGTTCTCCATGACGATCGCCGTGGAGGCCCGGACGATGCCATCAAAACCCACAACCCGGTCAATCACACGTTGAAGGTCCGCATTCGACCGTGCGACGAGGCGGCACAGCATGTCCCCGTGCCCCGTCGTCGTGTGCAGTTCCAGGACTTCGGGCACCGATCCCAGATGTGCCCGTACGTCCGCGCCCTGCCCCTGCTTGATCTCCAGTGTCGCGAACGCCGTCACCGGATAGCCGAGCGCCGCCGGGTCCACGTCCGGGCCGAACCCCCTGATGACGCCGTTCGACTGAAGCCGGTCCATCCGCGCCTGGACCGTCCCGCGGGCCACGCCGAGCCGCCGCGACGCCTCCAGCACCCCTATCCGGGGCTCACGGGCCAGCAGCACGATCAGCCGCCCGTCCAGCTCGTCCACAGCCATACGCACTCCCCGGGGTCAGTCGTCCCGGCCGGGCCGCCCCAGGCGTCCGCCGGCCGTCTCCGCTGGTCATCCTGTACAGATCGCCCCTCCATACTCACTCTCCACTGCACACATTGACCAGCGTTTACGCAAACTATTGCGCACCTTGCGATGTGGGGCGACGCTCCACTCATGACTGAGACCACGGAACACTCCACCCCCACCACCGCGCGCGAGGCCGACCCCTTCCCGGTCAAGGGAATGGACGCGGTCGTCTTCGCCGTCGGCAATGCCAAGCAGGCCGCCCACTACTACTCGACCGCCTTCGGCATGAAGCTCGTCGCGTACTCCGGACCGGAGAACGGCAGCCGCGAGACCGCCAGTTACGTCTTGGAGAGTGGCGCAGCCCGCTTCGTCCTCACCTCCGTCATCAAGGCCGCCACCGACTGGGGCCGCTTCGTCGAGGCCCATGTCGCCGAGCACGGCGACGGCGTCGTCGACCTCGCCATCGAGGTCCCGGACGCGCGCGCCGCGTACGCCTACGCCGTCGAGCACGGCGCCACCGGCATCGAGGAGCCGTACGAGACGAAGGACGAGCACGGCACCGTCGTGCGCGCCTCCATCGCCACGTACGGACAGACCCGTCACACCCTCGTCGAGCGCAGCGGCTACAGCGGCCCCTACCTGCCGGGCTTCGTCCCCGCGAAGCCGATCGTGGAGCCCCCCGCCAAGCGGACCTTCCAGGCCATCGACCACTGCGTCGGCAACGTGGAACTCGGCAAGATGAACGAGTGGTGCGCCTTCTACAACAAGGTCATGGGCTTCACGAACATGAAGGAGTTCGTGGGCGACGACATCGCCACCGAGTACAGCGCGCTGATGTCGAAGGTCGTTGCGGACGGCACCAAGAAGGTCAAGTTCCCGATCAACGAGCCGGCGATCGCGAAGAAGAAGTCGCAGATCGACGAGTACCTTGAGTTCTACGGCGGCCCCGGCGTCCAGCACATGGCGCTCGCCACCAACGACATCGTGGCCACGGTGAAGGCCATGCGGGCCGCGGGCATCGAGTTCCTCGACGTGCCCGACAGCTACTACGACACCCTCGGCGAGTGGGCGGGCGAGACCCGCGTACCGGTCGAGATCCTGCGCGAGCAGAAGATCCTCGTCGACCGCGACGAGGACGGCTACCTGCTGCAGATCTTCACCAAGCCGGTCCAGGACCGCCCGACCGTCTTCTTCGAGATGATCGAGCGCCACGGCTCCATGGGCTTCGGCAAGGGCAACTTCAAGGCCCTCTTCGAAGCGATCGAGCGCGAGCAGGAGAAGCGCGGCAACCTGTAGCCCGCCGACCCGGGCCGGGCACCTTCCCCTGCCGAACGGCCCCTCCACCCCTGCGGCCCCACGGACCTGCCCCGTGGGGCCGCAGTGCGTTTTGCCCCCTGCGAGAGGGCAGGGGGCAGGGGCAGGGGGCGGAGGACGGGCCCTAGGGGACATCCCGAGCAACATCGGTGTCCGTGAGGGAAGTTGGTCGGGGTCCGGCCAGGGGCGGTCTCCTTCCCCGCGACGAGCTCCGGGGAGCGTGTGGATCGCAGGATATGAGGCGTAGCGCGGCGCCGATCTTCAACGCCGCACCTCCGCAACCGCCTTGGAGCATCCGTGAACCGCCGTGCCCGTACCGCCCTGGCCGCATCCCTCGTCCTCGCCTTCGCCGCCGGGCCGCTTGCCGCGCCCGCACTCGCCCAGGCGCGCCCCGCCGCCGCGACGACGGCTGCGCACGGGCCGGACGTGGCGGCGTTGGAGAAGGCGCTGGTGGGGCTGCCCGACAGTGTCGCCACATCGGCGGTCGTCCGGGTGGGCGGCAAGGGGAGCTGGCGGGGCAGTGCCGGGGTGCGGGACCTGCGGACCGGGGCGAAGGTCCTGGAGAACGCCCGCTTCCGGGCCGGTTCCACCACCAAGGTGGTCACCGCCGCACTGGTCCTGAAGCTGGCCGCCGAGGGCCGTGTCCGGCTGGACGGGACCGTCCAGCAGTACCTGCCGGGGCTGCTGTCGGCCGACTTCGCGCCCGTCACCGTGCGGCAGTTGCTCAACTACACCAGTGGTCTGCGAGGGGGCAGAACCCTCGGCGACACCGTCGACGAGGAGTACCCGCACCGCTTCGAGACCCTCCCGCCCGAGGAGGTCGTCGCGTCCGCCGTCGCCAAGGGGCCGCTCCATGCGCCCGGCGCGGAGCAGCACTACGGCAACATCCACTACCTCGTACTCGCCATGCTCGTCGAGAAGGTGACCGGCGACTCGTACGCACACCAGGCCCAGGTGCGGATCTTCAAGCCGCTCGGCATGCGCGACACGTCCTTCCCCGCCGGGCCCGACCCGCGCATCCACGGTCCGCACAACCGTGGCTACGAGGACATGGACGGCCGGATCGTCGACGTCACGGAGTGGAACATGTCCGACCGGAAGGGCGCCGGGGACATGATTTCGACCGCGGCGGATCTGGAGCGGCTGCTGCTGGGGCTGTTCCGGGGGAGGGTCGTGCCGGCGCCGCAGCTGAAGGAGATGTTCACGATCCCCGGAGTGCCGGGGGCGCGGTACGGGGCCGGGCTGGAGAAGTTCGAGGTGAACGGCCGCGAGGTCTGGGGCAAGACGGGGGCGCGTCCGGGGTACCACACGGTGCTCGCGGCGACCCCCGACCTGTCCCGCACCCTCGTGTACTCGGTCACCGCGACCGACGCCAAGGGCAGCGGCCTGAGCCTCGCCCAGCGCTTCGCGTTCCCGGCGTTCAACCGCTGACCCGGCAGGCCCTGCCCGGAGGGGGCACACCCGGAGGGGGCACACCCGGAGGGGGCCGGAAGAATGTCTCACTTACAGGTGTAAGTGAGACATTCCGCAGGACCCTCCCCCTCCCCGGCCCGGCGCGGCTGGTGTCAGCGCCGCTTGCGGGGTGAAGGCGTCGCCGTGCGGGTCTCCCGGTCCCGCCCGTCCGCGCTCCGGGCAACGGACTTCTTCGGGCGGTACGGCCACACATGGCGCGGCCCGCCCTCCGGCGGCTCGCCCAGCCGGGTCAGGGACGTCTGTGCGCGCGGCGCCCAGAGCGGGGAGAAGACCGGGTTGATGCGCAGTGCCTCCTCCAGGTGCCGTCGCGCGGCCCCGTAGTCGTCCGTCGCCCGTTCGATCTCGCCCCGGTGGTAGAGGAAGAGCGCGCTGCGCACCCCCTCCTTCTTCGTCGCCCTCTTGGCGTACTCCAGGGCTGCTTCGTCGTCACCCGTACGGTGCAGCGCCCAGCCCAGCGCGTCGGCGACCTCCGGGCCCGGGTGGAGCGACCACTCCTCCCGCAGCAGTTCCACGGCCGTGTCCGCGTCGCCGTGGTCGGCCTCCAGACGGCCGAGCACCAGGCCGCCGCGCACGCCCTGCTTGCTGTTCCAGGCGACCTGGGCGCGGGCGACCCCGTACTGGGGCTCGCCGTTCCCGCCGGTGGACTCCGTCAACTCACCCAGTTCCAGGGCGTATTCGGGGCGTGGAGTGAGAGCGAGAGCCGTCCGGTACGCCTTCACCGCCTCGGGTGTGCGCCCCAGCGCCGCCAGCACCCGCGCCCGGCCCGCGACCGCCGCGCCCCGCTTGCGGTCCAGGGCGATCGTGGACTCGTAGAAGCCGAGGGACTCCGCCAAGTCACCGCGCTCCCAGGCGAGTTCGGCGGCGCGCAGCAGCTGGTCCGCCTTCTCCCGCGGTGAGCCCGCGACCGCCACCGCCTCCGAGGCCAGGGCCGCCGCGTCCTCCCGCCAGCCCTTGTCGCGGTACGTCTGCGCCGTCCAGCCGAGTGCCACCGCCCCGCCCCGCTTCTCCATCAGCCCCTCGGCCGTCCGGGCAGCGGCTTTCGGGTCGCCGAGCCGCCCGTAGGTGTCGATCAGCAGCGGATACGTCGCCCAATCCTGGGGCGCCTGCCTCTGCACGATCTCCCCCCACCGTCTGGCCGTCGCGAAATCACCGCGCACGTAAGCCAGTTGGGCCATCGACGCCAATCCGGCGAGGTTGCCCCTGTCCGCCGACCGCACGGCCAGGGAGCGCTTCAGCGCGGCCTCCGCCTTCGGGTAGTAGGCCGCGTCGGCCGCCCGCAGCCCCCGCCCCACCAGGGCCGCACCGAGCGCCGACCACGCACCGTCGTCCCGCGGGTTCGCCCTCACCCGGGCGTTCAGGGCGGCCAGCGAGCTCGCCGCACCCGGGGCGCCCGCCACCGGTTTCGGCGCCGGCCGCTGCCCGTCCCCCGACGGGGGCAGCAGTACGAGCGCCCCGGCGGCCAGCGCTGCCGCCGCCACCGAGGCGATGGCGGTACGCCGCACCAGCGACGAAGGCTTCCTCGGCTTCGGTTCAAGCCCAAGCCCAAGCCCAAGCCCCAGTCCCCGCGCGGGCCCAGGCCCAGGCGCGGGCCCAGGCCCAGGCGCGGGTCCAGGCCGAGGCCCGGGTCCAGGCCGAGGTCCAGGCGTGGGCCCGGGCGCAGGCCCCACCTTCGCCCCCGGTTCCGGCGACTCGGCGGCGGGCTCCCTGGCAAGGTCCGTGGCGGGCTCCGGCTCCATGGCGTCCATGCCGCTCACTCTGCGCCAGTACGACGAGCACACCCGTCCGCCGCGAACGGATACGCGGACGGGTTCACACCGATGGCCCCGGGTGCCAGGCTGGGCAGCATGGATGATCTTCAGGAACTGCGGAGTCTGCTGAGCGAAGGACTCCCGGACGAAGCCCTGCTCACCGACCCCGACGTCATGGCCTCGTACGCCCACGACATGGCCAGTTTCTGCACGGCCGGGGCGCCCGCGGCCGTTGTCCTGCCCCGCACCGTCGAGCAGGTCCAGCACGTCATGCGCACCGCCACCGCCTGCCGCGTCCCCGTCGTCCCGCAGGGCGCCAGAACCGGACTCTCCGGCGCGGCCAACGCCTCCGACGGCTGCATCGTGCTGTCCCTCGTCAAGATGGACCGCATTCTGGAGATCAGCCCCGTCGACCGGATCGCCGTCGTCGAACCGGGCGTCATCAACGCCGTCCTGTCCCGCGAGGTCGCAGCCCTGGGCCTCTCCTACCCGCCGGATCCCTCCAGTTGGGAAATGTGCACCATCGGCGGCAACATCGGCACCGCGTCCGGCGGCCTGTGCTGCGTCAAGTACGGGGTGACGGCGGAGTACGTCCTGGGCCTCGACGTCGTCCTCGCGGACGGCCGGCTGCTCAGGACCGGGCGACGTACGGCGAAAGGCGTCGCCGGATACGACCTCACCCGGCTCTTCGTCGGCTCCGAGGGCAGCCTCGGCATCGTCGTCCGCGCCGTACTCGCCCTGAAGCCCGCACCGCCCCAACAGCTCGCCGTGGCAGCCGAGTTCCCGTCCGCCGCTGCCGCCTGCGAGGCGGTCTGCGAGATCATGGCGCGCGGCCACGCCCCGTCACTGCTCGAACTCATGGACCGCACCACCCTGCGCGCCGTCAACGCGATGGCCCACATGGGCCTCCCCGAGTCGACCGAAGCCCTGCTCCTGGCCGCCTTCGACACCCCCGACCCGGCAGCCGACCTCGCCGCCCTGGGAGAGATCTGCACCGCCTTCGGCGCCACCGAAGTCGTCCCCGCCGAGGACTTCGCCGAGTCCGAACTCCTGCTCAAGGCAAGGCGGTTGGCACTCACCGCGCTCGAAGCCGTCAAGACCGCCACCATGATCGACGACGTGTGCGTACCCCGCTCGAAGCTCGGCGCGATGATCGACGGCACCGCCGCCATCGCCGAGAAGTACGACCTGACCATCGGCGTCTGCGCGCACGCGGGCGACGGCAACACCCACCCCGTGGTCTGCTTCGACGCGGCCGACGAGGACGAGTCCCGGCGTGCCCGCGAGTCCTTCGACGAGATCATGGCGCTCGGCCTGGAACTGGGCGGCACGATCACCGGGGAGCACGGCGTCGGCGTGCTCAAGAAGGAGTGGCTGGCCCGTGAACTCGGTCCGGTGGGAGTGGAGTTGCAGCGGGGAGTCAAGGCCGCCTTCGACCCGCTCGGAATCCTCAATCCCGGAAAGCTGTTCTGAACCCGGAGCCGTAGGACCTTGGGCGGTGGGGGAGTGGTCCCCCCGCCCGATGCGGCGGGCAGCGGTCCCGCCGTAGCGTGCGGGGGCAGGCCAGTTGTTGCACGTACCGACGAGGAGGAACCGTGCCCGCACGCCTCGACCACACCATCGTCCACAGCCGCGACCGCTTCACCGCCGCCCGCTTCCTCACGGAACTCATGGGCGCCCCCGAGCCCAAGCCCTTCGGCCCGTTCGCCAGCGTCCCGCTGGAGAACGGCGTCACCCTCGACTACATGGACGACGACAGCGACCACATCGTGCCCCAGCACCTTGCCTTCCTGGTCACGGACGCCGAGTTCGACGAGATCTTCGCCCGCATCCAGGAACGCGAAATCCCCTACTGGGCCGACCCGCACGGCGCCAAGCCCCAGCAGATCAACCACGAGCACAAGGGCCGCGGCTTCTACTTCCGCGACCCGGACAACCACGCTTTCGAATTCATCACCCACACGTACGTGACGGACTGACCCCGGTCCCACGCCCTCGCCCGCCCTAACCCTCGCCGTCCTGCGAGGTCGCGAGCAGCTCGGCCAGCGCGTCGTCCAGGCCGAGCTG
>NZ_JBSGZD010000097.1:0-26752 GCF_053610825.1 Streptomyces sp. NPDC054863
GGCCTCTCCGGCCGCACCACCACACATCGTGCGACAGTCTGGAGGCAGTTGTGATCTTCGGAGGCTTCAGCACCACACGGGAGATGGGCCTTCGCCCCGAGAACGCCGAGGATGTTCGGGACACTTGAGCACCTGGAGGGGAACCTCGTAGATGAGTCACCATCAGCCGGACCCGTACGGCCGGCAGTCGTTCCCGGGCGCACCAGAGCCGAGAAGGAAGACCGGCCTGATCGTGGGCCTCGCGGCGGTGGTGGTCGCGGCGGCGGGCGGGGGTGCGTACTTCTTCGTGGGAGGGGACGGCGCCAGCACTCCCGCCGCGGCCGAGGCGAAGGGCCCCGCCGACAAGAAAGTGACCATCCGGCCGGCGGCAGTGCGAATGGCCCCGTCGAGGGCAGGAAGTACAAGTTGGTGATGCCGCCGGCACTGGGCGCGTACAAGAAGACCTACCGGGCGGGCTCCGTGAAGGTCACCGGCCTGACCGCCCAGGAGAGGGAGCAGGTCACCGGATACGGCATTGCCAATCCCCGCTCGGCGGCGGCCAGTTACACCGACAGCGACGACATGAAGACGGTCAAGGTCGTGCACCTCCTCGGGTACTACGGCGACATCGAGGACCCGCAGAAGACCCTGGACGCCGTGTACGCCGAGCAGGACAAACACCCCCAGGGGGCCGAGCAGAATGGGTGGAAGGCCCCCAGGACGGCCCGCCCCGGGACATGAGGCCCGCCGGTCTGGAGGACGGCGTCATGCGGTGCCGCACCCTGAAGATGACGCTGCCCAGCAGCCCCGGATCCCCGTCGAAGGACATCAAGGTGGCGAACTGTATCTGGGTGGACCACAAGCACCTTCGGCAATCTGCAGCCCAGCGATGCCGCCATGGCAGCCTGCGGCCAGTCCTACACACTCGAAGAGGCCGCCGAGATCACGGCCAGATGCCGTACCGGAGTGCGTGCGGAGGTCAAGTAACTGCCGGAAGCCAGCGGTCTGTCGGTTGCTCCAGGGCCGTGCCCTCGTAGAGAGAGGCCTGCGCGGTCCGTGGCGTGCGTGTCCTATCCAGCCTCGTCGGGGGACGCCCCGGCTCCCGAGGTGCTTCGCACACGCTGACTGCCTCATGGGGTCGTGTGCGAGTAGCCCAGGGCGTTTACCGCATTCTCTGGGGGCAACCGTGTGGTGCGAGGCGATTGGGGACCACTTTGTGCAGCTCAGCGCCGGTGCGAGCGACGACATCGTGTGCAACACCTGTGGCGCTACTTGAGATGGGGCTCGGGGCCGAGTGCATTCAAGTGGCGCTGCATAGGGCGTGGTCGATGAGGTTGCGCAGCGCGTCTTCCTGGCGGGCCGCAGTCTGCGGGTCCGCGGAGCGGCTGTGCGCGGAGACAGCGATGGTGCGCTGACCGTCCATGGTTGTCGCTGCCCGGATGACATATCCGAAGCCGCTTCCTCCATGTCCGAGGTAGCCGCCGCCGCAGGACAGGGGTGTGAAGAACAGTCCAAGGCCGTCCCGGCTGCCTTGCGGGTGACCGCTGTCCTGGGGCACCGGAATGGTGGTCCGCATGGCGGCGAGTTCGGCAGGCTTCAGTAGCTGTCCGCTTGCCAGTGCGGCGAAGAAGCGGTTGAGGTCGCGGGCTGTGCCGGTCATCGAGCCGTCGGCCCCGCTGTCGAAGGGGCGGTAGGGGATCGTGGTGTCGATCATCGGGCCGTCCACGGTGAACTGCTGGTAGTTGGCCGTGTGCGGATGCGGAAGGAAGGGCCAGGTGCCGGGGGTGTCGGTGTGCTGCAGGCCGAGCGGGCGCAGGATGCGGTCGTGGACCTGCTGTTCCCAGGTGCGGCCTGTGATCTTCTCGATGATCATTCCGGCGAGCACGTAATTCGTGTTGGAGTACGCCCAGCGGGTGCCTGCCGGGAAGGCAGGTTCATGGCGCATGGCCAGGTCCACCAGCTCTTCGGGCTTGTAGGCACGCCACCGGTTGGCGAAGTAGGTCTGGGTACTGGGATTGGGGAAGACGTCATAGATGTAGTCGGACAGGCCACTGGTGTGCCGCAGCAGGTCGCGGACGGTGATGGTCCGGCCGTCGTTTCCAGCACCGGACACGACCCCGGGCAGCAGCTGCTCCACCGTCTGGTCGAGGGAGATCCGATTTTCGCCCACCAGTTGCATCATGACGGTGGCGACGAACGTCTTGGTGGTACTGCCCAGACGCAGATAGCCGTCCTTCGGAACCGGGCGGCCAGTGACCAGATCCCTCACCCCCGAGCGGGCCGTGACCGTCCCGCGCGGGGTCTCCAGGCGAACCGCTACCCCGGTGACCCCGGTATCCCGGAGTGCGTCGGCGTCACGTTGCACAGACCACGCCGTGCCGGATGGGCGTGGCGTGGCTGAAGCCGCAACGGACGGCAGAGATGACACTGCCAGCGCCAGCACCGCAGCTGATAACCATGAACGACGAAAGGTCATGATGCGAGGTTAGGAACAGCCAGGGCCACCAGCCATCCGGGATACGCCCCATCTTGAACGGGTGCCAGCCGTATGGACATCACGCCAGGCACCCGGCACAACCACTGTTTTCCCCGGTCTGGTCATGCTCCTGAAGAGCAGAAAGGCGCTCCGACACAGCCGTTGGCTCAGCCGCGTTGGTTCAGAGCTCTGGCCAGGTCCCGCGCGGCATCAAGATCGGCTGGGCCTCCTCCAGCGCGGAGGCAAGTTCGACGTTGCGCTGCTCCAGCCTCGTGGTCTTCCGCTGGAGCTCGTCGATGTCCGCTGGGGCTCCGAGCTGACTCCTGCCAGGCCTGAGCTCCCAGGGCCTGCGACAGTCGCTTCTCCAACTGCTGAACGCGGGCGGCCAGGCGGGTGTTGCGGGAGAGGCAGGGCGGTCCCGCCTCACGTGGTTGTCAGGTCCACTGCTTCCTTTTGGAGCAGGTGTTCGGCCCCCAGTCCTCGATGCAGACCCTGATCGAGCCGCCGTACGCCGCGTTGAAGTTGATGTTGAACGAGTAGCTGTAATTCTTCCCGCAGGCAGTCGCCGGAGCGAACTTCCGGTCGCCGTTCGGATGGAAGTTGTACTGGGCGTAGACACGGTGTCCGTCGCACTTGTTGTCCCAGACGGTGACCCGGTAGCGCCTGAAGCCAAGCTCGTCGATGCAGGCCCCGGCAGGGTTGCCCGAGATCTGTGCGCAGGCGAGCCTGGCCGCCGCCTGGGCTTCGGTGACCGGTCCGGTCAGCACGAGTCCGGCGGTTACCGCTGTCATAACGCCAACAGAGGCCAGCGCCTTGCGTGCTTTCATGAGGGTCCCCCTGCTCGGTTGAGCGGCACGGTGGCCCACCCGGCCCGAACCCGTGCCGACGCACAACGCTGTTCCTCAAGACGCTAGCCAGCCGCTCCCATGAACACCTCCGGGAAGGCCCTGAGCTGAGCCGGCGACCGAAGGCGCCCTCGTCAGGATGATTGGTGAAGAGAGCCGTAACCGCTGGAGCCGCGCCTGGTTGAGGCAGGCATGCGACGGGCCGCCCGCGGTGCGATCCCGCCGGGTGGCCCGACTTTCGACCACCGCCATTGCCGGGCTCCCCAAGGGAGAGCCTGGCTGGCAGGCGGGCAACCGCACAGGTGTGATCGTCATGGTGTTGCCGACGGCGGCTTTGGCTCCGGATTTTTCCCATGCCCTGGGGCCGTTGTGGTTGCCGGGCAGTGGATGTCCGACCACGACAGCCAGGTGGGTGTCGGCGTCGATGACGACCTGGTGGTGGGGGAGTACCGGTGGTTCTTGGACTGCTCCGTGTGGTCGCAGGTGGACACCAGGGTGCCGTCCGCGAGGAGGACGGTGTCCCGGCGGAACCGCTTGCGAGGCCGGGAGCGCGAGTAGAGGGCCGGGGCGGTTGTTGACGCGGTCCGCGGCAGACTTCGACACCCCGAACAGTAGAGCGAGCTGTCGCAGCGTCAGATTCGTCCGCCAGTAGGCCGAGACCAGCAGCACCCGGTCTTCCAGGGGCGCCCCGGGCCGCCCACGTCGCACACCATCGGCGCCTTCGCGCCGCAGCATCGTCACCAGCTTCGCGAAGTACCGCGGGTTCAACTCGGTGAAGGGGGACTACCCAGTCGCCTCTGGCATGTAAGAAGCCAGGCCGCAGCGTTGAGTCCGTGTGTAGCCTGTCGATCTGTTCGAACGGACGAGGGGAGCCTGAGGATGGACGCGGGACGGCGCCACGTGGGCATCCAGCTCCCTGAGGGGTCCTGGTGGGACTGGGATGTCATCGCTTGGGACGCAGCTGAGCTGCGGCTGGCGGCCAGCCATGACCTCACCTACTACCACGGCTTGGAGCTGCTGTTCGGCGATCCGACTCTCGTCAGCTGCCCGGCGAAGTTTCTCGACCCGGTGTTCCGCGCGCCGACGAGCGAGGAGCTCGCGAGAGTCACCCGCCAGATCGGTGACGAACCGCCTGTCCTTGTCGCCTTCGAGGTGGACGCGGGCGGGCTGGAGCCAGTCTCGTGTCTCATCGCGGCGGAACGAATCGAGGTCGTTCAGGAGACCGTTCTCAGGTACTGGCGCGACGACGTAGCCCCTGGTCAACGCTTCGCTCCGTGGGTGCGGTCGCCGACGCCGGCGGCGGGCCAGGCGGCTACCGCCAGGGCAGACGCAAGTGGGAAGGCTACGGCCTCATCGGAAAGGCGGGGCCGTGCTGGAGACATCCCGCGTCGCTGAGCGTCAAGCTGGGGAGTGGAGAAGTTCTGCCGATGGCAGGCCAGGGGAGGCCTTCCCTTCGTGGTGGAGCGCGCCATGCTGGAGACAGAAGAACAGCATTCCCAGAAACCCGCCGCCCTGGCCAGAAGCCGTGCCGGTGGAGCACGCGGCAAGTCCATCTTCGTCCTGTGACAAGACGTCTCCCTTCTCCTTGACCGGATCGGGGAACGCAACCTGGGAACCCTCGTCGCTATGGAGAAGCTGACCTGGGACCTCTGGGCAGGCAGCACACACCACGGGTACACCTCGTACGACGGGAAACTCCCCCTCGTCGTCACCAGCTTCAACAGCCTGCGCGAGCACGGCCCCGCCAGGCAGATCTTCCACCGCCTGGAGCGCGACGGCTTCCAGACCCTCCACGACGCCATCGGCAACCCCCGCCGCACCGCCGCCCGCATTCACCAGCGCGAAACCCCGCGCCAACGACCGCCTCACGGCAGAGCGCCACGATGCAGGAAGCCCGGCCTGTACGGGGGAGAGAGACGAAGCGCCGCAGGCCCGGCGGCGCGTCTGGTTGGCAGCAGCGGTGCCGGGTGCCCCGGCCGGGGCTTTCAGTGGCTGTTGTCGTTCCGATCTTGAGTGGTGCTGGTCGAACGGGAGTCTCGCTCGGGTGGGTGCAGCGGTCGCCGTGCATGAAAGCAGGGCCTCTTGGTAGCTCGATGGGTGTCTACGTCAAGGAGCGGTCCAGGAGACTCTGGGCCTCGCTGCTGGCCTGCGCGAGCACGTCAAAGTGGGCAGTATCCCGTTGTCGAGCCTGGCCGAGACCTTGAGGCTCGGCCCGTTTCGTTCGAAGCTCTACGACTTGGTTGGAAAGTTCACTCTGCTGTGCCCTGGGCAGGGGGCTCTGCCTGTTCCGCCGCCGGGAAGCCGCGTTCGAGTATCCGGCAGGTTTCTTCCAGCCTCTGCGCCCGTCCGGGGCCATCCAGACTGGTGGAGGCTCTCGCCAGTACCCGGAGCGAGGCGATGACATAGGCGGCGGCCAGCTGAACCGTGTAGTCGTCGGGCAGGGAGCGGCGCCGGGCGATGCCCAGGGCGACGGCGGCAGAGAACTTCTCCGCCATGTCATTGAGATGTTGGTGCAGGCCGGGATCATGGCCGGTGACTTCGCGGACCGTGTCGGGATACCCGTGATCGGACAGCACCGTCATCTTCGGCGCGAGGGCTTGGAGTGCGGCGCGCACCGGGCTTTCTGGGCTTGGCCTGGCGGCGATCAGCTCAACGATGTGGTCCGCGTCCGATTGATCCCAGGCGAGGAAGACCTCGTCCTTGGTGGCGAAATGGTTGAAGAAGGTACGCCGGGAGACTCCCGCTTCAGCGCAGATCGCGTCCACGGTGATCCGGTCCGGGCCCTCGGTGCGCGCCAGCGCGGTGGCGGCGTCCCGGAGCCGGGCCTTTGTGTTCCGGCTCCGCCGCTCACGCATCCCTGTCTTGCGCTCCTGCTGCCCGTCCACCGTGCATCTCTCCCGTTCTCTCCGCCGTGCCATTCGCACGACACGTCGTTGCACTATCTGCACTCCGCCGCTACGGTTGCACTATCTGCACTCTATCGCTGTCGACGGCCACCGGCGGCGGTGCGCGTGGTGCACCTTCTTCGACTGTCATCCGGCCTGCCTATACCGAGCACGCTTCCGTGGCAGAGCTTCCCCTCATGAAGTCCTTCCTGACCCCTGACTCCGGGGCGTCCAACCAGAGGAGAGTTCACCGTGTCCGACCGTAAAACCCATCCCACCCGCGCTCTGGTCCTGGGAGGCGGTGGTGCCGTCGGCGTGGGCTGGCAGGCCGGCCTGATGGCTTCCCTGCCTGCGGAAGGCGTCGACCTTTCGCTGGCCGACGTGGTCGTGGGAACGTCCGCCGGCTCACTCACCGGTGCGCTGCTCACTACCGGCCGACGTCTCACCGATGCCCACACCGCCGTCATGAAGTTCTTCAACCACTTCGATCCCGCGGCACGGTCCAAGGGCTCGGAAGCACTGGCGAGTGCCATGCAGCAGGTGGCAGCCGACCCCGACTCCCGCGGTGCGCTGATCTCCGTTGGGCGGGTCGCGCAGGAGCATTGCCTGATGGATGAGGAGACCTATCTGTCCCTCCTGAGCCAATTCGCAGGCATCCCGTGGCCCAAGTCGTTCCGGTGCACCGCGATCGATGCCAACACCGGCGAACTCGTCGTGTGGGGTCCTGATTCAGGGGTCCCGCTCCAGTACGCCCTCGCCGCAAGCATGTCGGTGCCGACCATCTTCCCCACCGTCCCCGTCCATGGCCGCCGCTACATGGACGGCGGCATCCTCAGCCACCTCAACGCAGCCGCAGCGCCCGCCACGGACGTCCTCCTCGCCCTTTCCTGCTTCGCCCTGGGGGACCAGAGCACAGGCAAGGGGCCGCGCCTTGCCTCCATCGCCGCGACCGTGAACGACGAACTCACCCAGACTCAGCAGACGCGCAAGGTCCTCGCCATCGACCCGGACTTCGGCGACGACATGGCCGCGCCCAACTTCATGGGCCAACAGGAAGCCGAAAGCGCCCTCGTCATGGGCGAACGCCAGGCCACCCGTGACAGCTCCCGCATCCGCGTTCTCTGGCAGCCCGACGCCCAGTGAACAGCACCAGCAAAGCCCAGCAAGACAGGCCGGCGGCCGTGACGGCATCCGTGCAGGGGACCTGTGCCCCCGAGTTCGAGAACATACGAGCCGAATTCGAGCGCAACTTCACCGAGCGCGGAGAGGTCGGCGCCGCACTCGCGGTGACCCACAACGGCGAAACCGTCGTCGACCTGTGGGGCGGGCACGCCGACGACGCCGCCACCCGCCCGTGGAAGCGCGACACACTCGTCAACGTCTGCTCCACCAGCAAGGGCATGACCGCCCTATGTGCCCACCTGCTCGCAGACCGCGGCGAGCTGGACCTGGGCGCGCCTGTCTCACGGTACTGGCCCGAGTTCGCGCAGGCCGGCAAGGCGAGCGTGCCGGTGCGCTGGCTGCTCCCCCACCGCGCGGGACTCCTCGGCCCACAAGAGCCTCTGACCATCGACGACGTGTACGACTGGGAGAAGACCTGCGCAGCCCTGGCGGCCACGACACCGTGGTGGGAGCCGGGCACCGCGCAGGGGTACCACGCCATCAGCTTCGGGTTCCTCGTCGGCGAGGTCGTACGCCGCATCACCGGCCTCTCCCTCGGCACCTTCCTGCGCAAAGAGATCACCGAACCGCTCGGCGCCGACCTCTACATCGGCACGCCTGCCCAAGAGCACACCCGCTGCGCCGACACGATCGGCCCCCAGGGCCACGGCAATCTCACCAGCGCCTTCACCAGCCCGGTCGGCGGACCGGTCCGGTCGCTGAACGACCACCCGCTCGCCCCAATGGCACTGGCCATGGGCCACCTCCCCGTAGGCGATGTCAACAGCGCCCGTTGCCGCTCCGCCGAGATCCCCGCCGGCAACGGCAACGCCACCGCACGCGGCCTGGCAACGGTCTACCGCACTCTCGCCAACGGGGAACTGGTCGGCCCTGCTTCTCTCGCGGCGATGCGGGAACAACAGAGCCGCCCCGGCGAACCGGACCGGGTGCTCAGCCCCGCCCTGGGCAACCTGCCCAACTCCTGGGCCAGCGGCTTCATGCTCAACACCTCCGGCTACTTCGGACCCAACCACGCCAGCTTCGGCCACGGCGGCGCCGGCGGCTCCCTCGCCTTCGCCGACCCGGAAAACCGCCTCTCCTACGCGTACACGATGAACAAGTTCGGCGGCAGCACCACCGGCGATGACCCCCGCAGCCTCAAGCTGATCGAGGCCCTGTACGCAACGCCAGCACTCACCAAGCGCAAGGGCTGACCACCCACCTCTGGACCCGCGGCGAAGGCTCCGCACAGTGCTCCGGCACCTCCAAAACACGCCAAACCGGCCACAACGTCCACCCAGGCAGGTGCGACGCCGCTTGCTGAAGAGGCGACACGTCTCGATCACAGGCAGTAGCTGGGGTGGTCCTGGCGTCGTTTTCGGATCCGCGCGGCGCATGCTCCATCGCTCTGTGGACTCAGTGGCTGTTGTCCGTCCGATCTTGAGCGGTGCTGGTCGAACGGGAGTCTCGATCGGGTGAGTGCAACGGCCGCCGTGCATGAAAGCAGGGCCTCTTGGTAGCTCGAAGGTGTCTACGCCAAAGAGCGGTCCGGGAGGCCCTGTTGTCGCAGTTCTACGGCATCACGGGAGCGGGGCCCAGTCCGGTCACCCTCGCGTGCGACTGCCTGGCGCACCGGTTCGGGAACGCCGCCGACCACGGGGTCCGTGTGCGACGTTACCCCACGGACATGTCCGATGCGGAGTGGGCGGTGGTGCGGCCGCTGCTGCCGGTGCCGGGATGGCTGCGCGGGCGGGGTAAGCAGCCGGAGGCTTACTGCCACCGCGCGATACTGGACGCGATTCACTACCTCGTAGACAACGGAACGAAGTGGCGGGCGATGCCGGCCGACTTCCCGCCGTGGGACCGGGTCTACGCGTTCTTCCGCCGCTGGCGCGAGCGCGGTCTGGTCCGGGAGTTCCACGACCGGCTCCGCCGCAAGGTCCGCGAGCAGGCTGGCCGGGACCCAGAGCCGAGCGCGGGCGTGATCGACTCCCAGTCCGTCAAGGCGGACGCCGTCGTCAGCCATGACAGCCGGGGCTTCGACGGCGGCAAGCTGATCAACGGCCGCAAGCGCCACGTGGTGGTCGACACCGTCGGCCTGCTGCTGGGGGTGATGGTCACCGCCGCAGACATCGGCGACCGAGCCGCCGCCCACATCCTGATCGCCCAGGTCGCTGCCGCGCACCACCTGCTGACCCTGGTCTGGGCCGACGGTGGCTATACCGGCAGCCTCGGCGAGCACTGCCTGGCCGCCCTTGCCCTGGTCCTGGCGATCGTCAAGCGCAGTGACGACATGTGCGGCTTCGTCGTGTTGCCCAAGCGGTGGATCGTGGAGAGGTTCTTCGCCCACCTGATGCGAAGCCGCCGCCTCGTGCGCGACTTCGAGCGATCCACCGGCAGCGCGGAGGCGATGGTCTACTGGTCGATGACCCTGCTCATGGCCCGCCGCCTGGCCCGGCCACGGCCTTCGAGAGCGTGAAGCGGCCCGGCGCCGGCTCGGCCAGCCACCCGCGCGCTGTCAGCCGCTTCGCCTTCGACCGCAACGCCTCGATCTTCGCGGGCACCGGGTCCAGACCGAAACTGCCCGCCATCTCCTGGCACGTCAGCGGACCTTGACCGAGACGGTTACGGTCCGCGAGAGCCTGCACGATGCGCTGGTAGTCCGCCGGCAGTGCCGACCAGGCCACGCCCACACGCCACATCGGCACCACCGATTTCGACTTCGCCGCCCCCGAAGATGCAGGCGGCACCGGCGGTTCACCACAGTCCGCCGACTCCTCGGCAGCATCCGGGCCGACGACGTCGCCTCCGCCCGGGGACAGCACCTCGCCGACGCGTGAACTGGCGATGATCCACTCATTACACTCCCGCTCGGCCACGACCAGCTCGGCCTGGACACGGTCCGCCTCCTCCCGCAGCGCGTCCACACGACGGCGAGCGGCCAGCTCGCGCTCTTCCAGCAGCCCCACGACCGACGGCATCCCACCTCCACTAGAGCGACGACACGACACGTAACCACTCCCCGAGACTGCCGACCCCATACCTGACCAGCAGAAACGCAGCTTTCAAGTCCGGAAAGACAACAACCACTAAGCTGGCCCGGAAGGATCGCTGACGTCACGGCTGGTCATCGCCGCCGCAGAGCTCTTCGACAACGTCGCCGGTGTAGTAGCCAAGCTCGGGACGCTGGTACTGATCGAACGAGGTGGTACGCCGTCGATCGTCACATCCGCGTGTGGAGGGCGCAGCGTCCGATTGCTAGTGACCTCAAGGGAGTCTTCCAGTAGGTGTGACCCGCGTGCCAGGCCAGCGGCTGCGATAGAGGTTGTCGGGGCCTGGCAATTCACGGGCCAGTCCACAGGGCTGGTAGAGGAGGCTCATGGGCGGGACATCAGCCCGTCCGCCTCCAGGAGCGCGAGCGCCGTACTCAGTAGTAGGGCTTCGCCCAGCTGAAGGGCCACTCCCGCTGCTCTTCCGCGTGCGCGATTCCACGGCAAGCGCCACCGCGCTCGGCCCGGGCGTGGAAGGGTGGGATGCGTCCGGACAGCGTCGATAAAACCCAACAGGGCCCATCCGCCCCAGGCCGACGAGGCCCACTCATCCGCTTCCGCGCCTAACTCCCGCAAAACATCGGCCTGTTGCCTGCGCATCTCCTCAATGGTGCCGATCCTGAGGAAACCACCGACCAGTCGGTCGACCTCTCGCTGCGCCCCGCCATGGAATGCGCGCAGCGCGGCTGTCGGCCGAGGGTCCCCTTCAGGGGCTGACTCCAGGCGGGCGCGCAACCGCAGTTCGTACCAAACCGGATAGAGCATGAGGCCCGGCAGTAACACACTGGCCAGATGATCGGGCGCGAGCCTTGGTTCAAGGTCTGCCAACGCATCGGGCGCGGTCGACAGGTGCTGGCTCATCGCTACCGCCAGCCAGGAGGTCACGCCCGTTCCGGAGGCACCGGGCAGCTGTTCGCAGACGGCATTGGTGACATCGGTGCGAAGTGGAGCAACGTGGCGGGCCAGGACGCGCATGGCCCCGAGGTCCCTCGCTTTGAAGAGCGCCAGGGGGTCTTGCGGTTCCTCGCTGTTGGGTGGTTCCTCGAAGTTCCTCAAGCCTGAACTCCCCGTTGGTGGACTGTCGACCGGCCCCGCGATCGACGATAATGCGACGCCATGACGTTGTGGTGGGAAGTGGCCGCTGTCTTCGGGGTGGGCGTCGCGGCCGCCAGCTGGCTCGTTGGGGACAGAGCCGTCGAGCCCTGGCAGCGCTGGTCCGGGACCTTCGCGGGAATTCTACTCTTCGGAAATTCCCTGGGGCACCTGAAGGGCGATCAACTGGACAGCTGGTTCCTGCCTGCGTGTGTAGCACTGATCATCGTCTGGCAGCTGGCTGCCGCGGTCAGGGGGTGTTTCGACCGTCGGCGCATGCAACGCGACTCCGAGTACAGTCCGCACATCGCATCGACCTTGGCGGCCGATGGCAGATGGCAGGCAGGCGTCTACGAGCAGCGCGGGGATCTCAAAGATCTCGATGCGGTCATCGGGAAGTTCACGCATGCGGTGCGCAAAAGCCGGGGGCACTCGCACCACTTCAATCATGTCGCCAATCTGGTCGGCGCACTACGCGCTCGGTACGGGCATACGCTCCAGACCGTAGACTTGGACCGCGCCATCGAGACCGGCCACGACGCGGCCACCCGGATATCCGTCAAGGACCCTTACCGCGCCCGGCTCTTGTCGGAACTGAGCATGGCTCTGCGAGTGCGGTACGAAAGGGACGGCGAGTGCGCGGATCTGCAGGCGGCTCTGGAGACCGGAAGCCTCGCTCTGTCCATCATTCCCTCACGGCACGTCGACCGCGTGGCGTGCCTTCGTTCCCTGAGCGCCGCATGGGCCGCCCAGTACGAGCGTACGGAGTCCTTGGACGACCTGGACAAGGCGGTGGAACTGCAACGGGAAGCGGCTTCCCGCCGCCGAAGAGGGCTGCGCGCCAACGCGATCGACGAGGCCAACCTGTGTCACCGGCTGGTGCAACGGTCTAGCGCGGGCGGGAGCCTCATTGATCTGGATGACGCCGTAGAGGCCGGCAGAAGGGCCGTGAGGCGCATCAAGAAGCGTCCGCATTTGTACTCCAGCGCAGCACACAACCTCTCCCTCGCCCTCAAGAGTCGGTTCGAACGGCGCGGTGACCCAGCCGATCTTGACGAAGCGGTGACCTTCGTCGAGTCGACCTTGAGCCGCCTCCCAACGGAACATCCACTACGCGCGCGAGCCCTTACGGTCTTGGCGTCTCTGACACACCGTCGATTCGAGGAACACGGTGACCATACGGACCTCGAACAGGCGCTAGCCCTGGCGCGTGAAGCCCATGACCATCCCTCGGCCGACGTTGCGACCCGTCTGGTGAACGGGTTGTGGTGGAGCCAATGCGCGGCGAGCGAGGGTGAGAACGATGAGGCGGTGCGGGCTTTTGAGAGCGTCATCGCGCTGCTGCCCCTGTTCGCGCCCCCCGAACTTCCTCTGATCGACCAGGAGTTCAGACTCGGCCGCTTGAGTGGGGTGGCGGCTGCGGCTGCGAGCTGCGCGGTGGCCACGGGCGAACCGGCCAAAGCCGTCGCTCTCCTGGAGGACGGCCGGGGCATCGTGCTCGCTCACGGCCTGGAGGCACGGGGGAAGGCGCGCTCGTTACGGGACGAGCACCCCGAAATCGCAGCGGAGTACGTCCGATTGATGAGATCCCCGGGCGCTTCGTTGGCGGATCGGCGGTCCCTGCTCAGACGCATCCGGGCTCTCCATGGGTTCACCGACTTCGCGCACGCCCTGGACTGGGACGATCTGACACGCATGGCTGCGGAGGGGCCCGTCGTATACGTCAATGTCAGCAAATACGGGTCTGATGCGATCATGGTCACTGCTGAGGGAGTCCACTCGCTGCCACTGGACCGGAAAGCCGTCACGCCCAAAGCGGTTGCCGACCAGATTTGGCTGTTGCAGAACGGGCTGAGCGCGCTGCGCACCGCGAAGGGCGAAGCCGAGGTCGACCAGGTCCTTGTCTGGCTGTGGACATGGATCGTGCAACCCGTCGTGCGCGACCTGGGTCTGGAGCCGCACGGGCAAGGAGAGCCGTGGCAGCACATTTGGTGGATCCCCATTGGTCCTATGTCCTTGCTTCCGCTCCATGCCGCAGGCCACCACTCAACCCGCGATACCGTCGAGCCCCTCACGCTCATCGACCGAGCCATTTCCTCATACGCTCCCACGGCCCGAGCCCTCGTCGAAGCGCGACAACGGCCACGGCCAGCCACGCAGCACGTCCTCGTCGTAGCTCTGTCCAGGACACCCGGCGCACGCCCACTACCTGCCGCGGGCCCCGAGGCTGACATCGTCCGTGGCTGCTTCCCCCAGGCACTGTCGTTCGCCGACGCGGAGGCCACCGCCGAACGGATCCAGGAGGCGCTCCCTGCCTCCACCTGGGCCCACTTTGCCTGTCACGGCGTGACCGACCCCGAGACGTCCTCCCGCAACCGTCTGCTGCTCCACGACCATGAGCAGTCACCCTTCGACTGGAGGACGATCTCCTTGCTCGACCTGAGCAAGGCGCATGTCGCCTACTTATCGGCCTGCGACACCGCCCGGACCGGCATTCGGCTCCTCGACGAGGCAATCCATGTGGCCTCGTCGTTCCAGTTGGCCGGGTTCTCCCATGTCATCGCCACACTCTGGTCCACGTGGGACAACACCGCTGTGCAGTTCGCCCAGGACTTCTACACGGAGGTCGGCTCCATGGCACGCGACCCGCACACCCCTGTGGATGTGGCGCTGGCAATGCACAGGGCGACTCTCGCTGCTCGGTCGAACTATCCGAACTTCCCAGCGCTGTGGGCAGGCCACGTCCATTTCGGCGCGTGAAGCCCGCCCCTCCCACCGCGTCACTCGTCCTCGGGATTCCGTGGGGGCTGCTCGTTCACCGCATCTGCACTGACCCCGGGTGCTCCCGTCGGCGGTGAGACGCCTGCGGGACCGCTGGGCGGCGGCCCCATCGGGGCGTCATCGGGCAGCGCCCGCGGAGTGTGGCCCCTAGCCTCGCCGGGGTCGTCGAGGAATCGTAGTTCAGCCGGAGTCAACCCGGATGTCGGCTCGGGGCCGTCGCTTGCCGGACTCGTCACTGTCTTCTCCTTCACATCTGTCATCCGACCTTCGTGGTCAAGATCCCCGTCCCACTCCGGGTACAGGTGGTGCATCGGGGGGCAGTTGCTCCCGCACCAGTTCCAGGAGGTCTATGTCGGCAGACCTCACGTACAGACCTCCTGAGTTGACTACCGGCGCGACGAAGCTACCGTCGGGTGCCATGCGCCAGGACTCCTCCAAGTAGAGTTCGGCTGGCTGCGGGTACGATGTCGCGTACGAACCGTGCCCGTAGCGGCCCCCCGCCCACGAGCCGTCCCTGAGCCGCACCCTGACGTAGCAGCGGGCCCGGTCACGGAACATGTGCTCCCAGGCGGTTGCCGTGACGCTGTAGCGACTGCGTAGCTTCCGCCGTTCCCACCAAGACACCGCACAGGCGGCAACGGCCGGGACAACGGCGAACAGCAGCAGTGCTACTAGGGCCGCCACCCGCGGCCGTTCGGCCAGGACGGTCCAGCCCGAGTGACCTTCGCCCCGGGCCAGTCTAAGGAGCTGGGGGCCGGCGGCCAGCGCGTACACCGTGTCCAAAAGGATCGATGCAAAGACGGCGCGGACCATGCGCTGCCCCAGATTCTGTTCACCTGGCACAGGTCCGCGCCAACGCTCCCTCAGGAATTGATATGTGAGCCCGGGGAGCACGAACAGAATCAGGAGAGCAATCTGAAGGACCGACGACGGGGCTTGCCCCATGAAATGCCCCCCTGTTCCTCTGGATCTTCCTCGCAGGCCGCCTGCTTGACGTCCCGTCAACTCACTTCAGCGTACTTCTCCGACGGGCCGCCGTTGGGCCTCCGGCGGACGCCAACACCAACGCCAACAGTAGAAAGATGAGGGCGCAACCACCGGCTACCCACGGCCGGTTGGCCGCTACCCATGCCTCGAGTACCGATTGCTTCCAGATGGCTGCGGCATAGAAAGTGGCCGCAGCCGCCCCTGCCCAGACTGCTCCGATGGCTAGTTCGGCGGAAAATGCCAGGCCCATTACGAGCAAAGCCGCGCCGACGTATGGCAGCTGGTTCGGATGGGCCCAGACGACGAGCGCCTCACCCACCACCACGAGGGCAACGGCAAGTGCGCTGCGAACTCCTCTGCGCCCCTGCCTGGGCATCATGACGATCACGGGGAATAGCGCCAGCAGAGGCGTGTAATATTCGTCTCCCTCCAAGCTGCCGTCGAACCACGCCACGGCGATGAGAAGCGACATGACGCACACGCCTACGAGCATCAGCCCCGCGCGGAACCTGCACCAAGCCCGGTAGCGGCGCATTCCCGGATGCACAAGTTCCGCCCCGGGATGCGCACCGAATCCGGAAGGCAACTTCCGTACCTCATTGCGAAATCTGTCGAGGGCACGTATCTCCAGTATGAACCCGCCCCAGAAGCCCGCAAGCAACAGCGTCTTCAGCATCACGCCAGCAGCATCGCAGCTACACCGCCCCGAGGAAACAGCAAGCGGCAAACAGGCACCAGAGCGTCAGCGGCCTGTCGCGGCATCCCGTCGCAGGGGAGGTTGGCCTTTGGGCTGGGCTCTCGCGAGATTGGGACGATGGTCCGTGAGATGCTCAAAGCACACGGGCGACTTTCTCAACACCTAACGACCTCGGGGGTATTGAGCTCGGGGTGTGCTGGCCTGGTGGTTCGGCTGATGGTTGATCACCGGACGGAGTCGCGGGCGAGTACGAGTTCGGTGCTCGCCCGGGGGCGGGTAGGCCGCTGGGCGGCTCGGTCGGAGACCAGGCAGGCGATCGCGATGTGGGTCTCGGCATACGTTTCGCGGCGGCCGGTAAACCGCCGGAGTGGCGCCCATTGCCGCAGTTCGGCGTTGGTGTGCTCGACGCAGATCCGGGCCGAGGACTGGCGGCGCTGCGTTCGCGCCAGGCGTACTTGTCGCCGTCGCAGACGTCGCCTTTCGGCTTCTTCGGCGGGGCGCTCACCTGGCGGGGAAACTCCTTGGCCAGTCCTTGATACCCGGAATCGACCTCGGCTTTCACACGGGGGCGGTGGCGGAACTGCTCGGCAATGCCCTCGCTGCGGACCGCCGTTTGGTCATGCATGCGGCCCGGCCGAACGACACCGGACAGCAACATGCCCCCCTGGCCGTCGCTGAACGTCGTCGTCTTGATCGTGTTCTGTCTCCGCTTGCCCGAGATGAACGCCCGGCGGCCGGGTCGGCCGGCCTGCGGACGGCGGACCTGGGTCTCCGCCCCGTCCAGCCGCAGCTCGACCCCCTCGGTGTCGGCGTAGGCGAAGACGTCCTCCAACGTCTTCAGCCGCAGGCCGAGCCGCTCGGGGACGGCGAAGCCCCGGGCCGCGAGAAGGGGACGGATCTGGCGGATCGCGGTGGACACCGTGGAGCGGTCCACGTCGAAGAACTCGGCCAGGACCGCGTGCGGCAGTCCGTGCCGCAGATGGACCAGGGTGACCAGCAGCCGGTCGAAGAGGACCAGTTTCGGCTTGCGTCCGGCCCCGGCTGCCCGCCGCCGAGGTCCGCCGCGCTCGGCACGCAGAACGGAATCCCGGGTGGCTTCCCACGGGTGAGCGAGCTGTTCGAGCAGAACGCCGAAATGGGCACGGGAGACACCGGACAGGGCAGGGTGGGAACAGGCCGCACGGGCCCAGGTCAGCTTCACAACTCACCCAACCTGTGCGGCTCTTCTCATGTCACGGCCCAAACAGGCCCACTCCAGTTCCCCAGGGCGGCCCCAGCCAGGAGGAGGCCGAGGCGAGGCGCGATACTCGACCCGTGGACTCTATCTACGCCGTACGACGGGCAGGGAGCTCATCCGACGCTGGTGCCTCGACCAGCCCGCCGCGTGGCAGGTGCCGCACGAGCGGAAGACGGTGACGGCCCAGCATGTGCAGACCCAGGTGGTCCTCGCTGGCGGCGGCGCCACGACGGTCATGTTCGTCCCGGGCACCAACTTCAACGCCGCCGCGTCCCTGCCGCTGGCCACGGCTCTGGTCGCCGCCGGCTACCGGGTCGTTTTGGTAGACGTACCGGGCCAGCCCGGCCTCAGCTCTGACGAACGCCCCCTTTCCGGCGGCCAGTTGTCCTGGTATGGCGTGTGGCTGAGCGAGGTGATCGAGAAGATCTCGTCCGACCCGGTAGCGGTGATGGGTCACTCCTTCGGTGCCGCCATCGCGCTGTCCAGCGCCTCTCCCCGGATCGACCGGCTCGTCCTGGTTTCCCCCGGCGGACTGACCACGCTGAGGTTGACCCCCGCCGTGCTGGCAGCATCAGCCGTCTGGTTCCTCCGGCCCGCACCGACACACAGCGCCCGCCTCCTGCGCGCCATGCTCGCGCCTGGCCATCACCCCCGCGAGGAACTGGTGAACTGGATGACGCTGGTCGCCCGGCATTCCCGCTCCAGCGGGGCGCCCGGCGCTGCCACCCTGCCCGTGCGGCCCATCCCCCGCCTGATCGTCACCGGTCAGCACGACGTCTTCCTCCCGCCGCGGCGGCTCGGCCCGGCCGTGCGGGCCACACTCGGTACCGAACTGGGCGTGGTCGCAGAAGCCGGACACCTCGTGATTGAAGAGCACCCCGAATACCTATCCACTTTGATCAGGAGCACCGACGGGCCCGCCCCCGACGCCCCGATCAGGTAGCCCAACCAGGTAGCCCAACTGTCCGAGCGCCGCGGCCGACCGTCCTCGTATTGCACCCCAATTCGTTAGGGGTATACGCCCCTGCTGCGCTCGCGTACGCGAGGGAAGATTCACCCCCGTGGGGAAAGAGCGGGAGCTGACGGAGTGGCCGGTGGTGGGGGGGCGCGGGCAAGGCCGGCGCGGACGCCCCGCCCACCTGTCCGCACAACACGCCCGCAGTACCACTTCTGTCGCACAACTGGCCCTACTGCAGCCGGACGTGGGGCAAGGGACACTTGTACTTGCACCGGTGTGGAGCGGATCGTGCGGGCGGGCGTGCTGGAGCGGGCGCGGACGGTCGCGGACGGGTACGGCGACACCGGGTGCACCCTGCGGCCAGCAGTCCCGACCACATGACCTGCTCAAGCTGAGGTTGGAAGAAGCTTGCTGATCACCCCTCCAGAGGATCCACACTGTGAGGTCTCAAGAGATGCTTGACGATTTGTCCTCGGGACATGGTTGACACCTTCGGCTGAACGTTCGCCATCTCCTGACAACCGGTGCGGCAGTGGTGCTTGCGTTGGTGGCGTGGACGTACAGCAGTTGGCCGAGTACCGCTACCGAGCCGTGCGTGAGGTGCTCGGCGGGTCTCCGGTCGGGGAGGTCGCAGTCCGGTACGGGACCTCGCGTCAGACTCTCTACAGCTGGCGGCGGCGGTTCGAGCAGGAAGGCATGCCCGGCCTGCTGGACCGCTCCCGGCGCCCGAGGAACAGTCCCACCCGCCTGCCCGCCGAGGTGGAAGCCGAGATCTGCGAGCTTCGCCGTCGGCACCCCCGGTGGGGTGCCCGCCGCATCTCGCACGAGTTGGCCGTCCGCGGGCAGGAGCCGGCGCCGTCGCGGGCCACGGTGCACCGGGTGCTGTCCCGCAACGGCCTGGTCCGCACCCAGGAACAGCAGCACCCGCGCAAGTACCGCCGCTGGCAGCGCGAAGCACCCATGCACCTGTGGCAGATGGACCTGGTCGGCGGGGTTCCGCTGGCCGACGGGCGGGTGGCTTCGCCGATGAAGTTTGGCCCCAGCTAGGAACGAGTTCCGGCCCCACTTACCGATCTTCAGGGCATGTTCTGTGGGCGAGGTTTGGCCCCACTGCGCAAGGGGGCAGTCTCGCCAAGTTGGCGGTCGGCTCAGTGGGAGGGGAACTGCATGAACAAGAGGCTCTATGTCGGAGGTCTGAGTGAATCGGTTGACGATGACGGGTTGAGAGAACTCTTCTCGCCGTTCGGAACGGTCAGCTTCGTCAAAGTGATCCGTGACTTCCACTCAGGACGGAGTAAGGGTTTCGGTTTCGTGGAAATGTCCACTCCCGAGGAAGCCCGAGCGTCGATTGAAAAGCTGCACGGCTCCATCCACGAGCGGCGCACGATTTCGGTCTCCGAGGCCAATCCGCCTGACAGCAGCAGCGGCGGCAGTGGCGGCGGTCGAAGGACTGGCGGCGGCAGTTGAGGTCTATGAGCTGAGTGCGGACTGCTGCTGAGCTCGGGTGTGGGAGAGCCGGTAGGATTCGGTTCCGGTCTCGATGAAGTTGCTGCCGAAGGTCAGCCGGTCGACGATGGCCGCGCAGAGCCGAGGATCGGTAAATGTCTTCGTCCAGCCTGAGAAGGATTCGTTCGAGGCGATGGCGACGCTGTTCTTCTCTTCCCTTTCGGTTAATACCTGGAAGAGGAGTTCAGCACCGCGTTTGTCGAGTTCCATGTAGCCGAGTTCGTCGATGCA
This sequence comes from Streptomyces sp. NPDC054863, assembly GCF_053610825.1. Classification (NCBI taxonomy): domain Bacteria; kingdom Bacillati; phylum Actinomycetota; class Actinomycetes; order Kitasatosporales; family Streptomycetaceae; genus Streptomyces; species Streptomyces sp. NPDC054863. The sequence continues at coordinate 19,886 of NZ_JBSGZD010000097.1, forward strand.
TAGAAGGTCGACTCGGCCGTATCGGGCGATGGTTTTCGTGAGTTGCTTCTCGTCCGCGGCCTCGACGAGTTCGTTGACGAGTTTCGCGGCGAGTGTGTAGCGGACGCGGAAGCCGGCCATGGCGGCTGCGGTGCCCAGGGCGATCAGAAGATGGGACTTGCCGGTTCCGGAGTCGCCGATCAGGCAGAGCGGCTGGCCGTTGCGGACCCAGTCGCAGGTGGCGAGGGTGTGGATGGTGGCGGGCTGGACGTTGGGGTTGGCGTCGAAGTCGAAGTCGGAGAGCCATTTACTACGGGGGAAGCCGGCCGCTTTGATCCGCCGTTCTGAGCGGCGCCGGTCGCGGTCCTCGCACTCGGCCATCAGCAGTTCGGCAAGGAAGCCGAGGTAGGAGAGGTGTTCCCGCTCGGCCGATTCGGCGGTCGCAGCGAACTGGGCCCTGATCGTGGGCAGTCGGAGCATCCGGCAGGACTGCAGGATGGCGGCGTCGGCGGCCTGTTCGGTCACTCCGTGGTGGTTCCTGGTGGTCATGGGGCTTGTCCCTTGGGGCTGCGGCGGGTTCGCGGCGGGTGCCGCAGGAGCTGGTCGTAGGCATCAACGGTGGGCGGGTGTCGGGCGGCAGCTCGGCCCGCAGTCGGCGTTCGGTCAGTGAGGTCACCGTGGCCCCAGACCGCGGCGGCGGAGCCGCCGTTGGCGGCAGGGCCTGGATGGTGCCGCGGGTGCCGGCCGCTTTGCGGGCTTCCAGCGCGACCGCGTCCGCGGTCAGTGCGCCGACCGACACCGCCGCGGTGATGCCGGCGACCACGTCCTGGTGGGCGAGGCGGCGGTGCAGCAGCAGGACTTCGATCAGTGCGCGGGTGCCGTCTGCGTCGCCGTATGCCTTGCGGGCCGCCGACCACCAGGCTTCATGCGCGGTGGTGAACATGCCCGAGGCTCTGGCCTGTTCGAGCGCGGTGGCCCCGGGCAGGGCGCCGGGCTTGCGGGCCAGGGCTTCGAGGTAGTGGTCCAGAACGAGCTTTGATCCGTAGCGGGTAGTCAGCCGCTCGTGCCGGGCGACTTCGTCGGCACCGTCGTAGACGACCAGTTCCGAGGCGTGCAGAAAGACCCGGACGCGCTGGCCGACCAGCCGGATGGGCACGGAGTAGTGGCACTGGCGGACCGTGACCTGCCCGTAGCGGTCCACCCGCGGGTGCAGCACCCGCGCGGTCTCGAATTCCTCCTCCGGAAGTGCCTTGAGCAGCGGCTGTTCGGTGGCGAAGTAGAGGCCGACGGTGTGCGTGCGTCGGCCGATCCGCCGTTCGTCGTCAGCAATGCAGGCAGCATCGAGGCGGGCGTTGAGCTCGGCGAGCGTGTCGACCTCGGGCACCGGCACGAAGTGATTGCGGCGGAAACGGCCCACTTCGCCCTCGACGCCGCCCTTTTCATGGGCGCCTTCAAGGCCTGGGCGGCAGTAGAAAGCATCCAGTCCATAGTGCGAGCGGAACGCAACCCATCGCTCGTTCTCCACGCGGGTGCGGGCAAAGCCCAGCACCTGGCTGACTGCGGAGCGGAGATTGTCGTATCGGACTTTGCCGGTCGGAATCCCGCCCAGGACGCTGAACGCGTGCAGGTGGCCTTCGAGAAACGCCTCCTGCCCGCAGGAGGCGAACACCCGGTGCACCGCTTTGCCGGAGTATGACATCCGGAACGTGAACAGATAGCAGCGGGTCTTCTCTCCCCGCAGTTGTACGATCACGTCGCCGAAGTCGACTTCAGCTTCCGCTCCGGGCTGGTGTGTCTGCGGAATGAACATCCTCGGCGACCGACCCGCCGCCACCCTGATCTCCGGGCGCCGCAGCCGCACGTAATCACACACCGTGGAATAAGAGATGCCTTCCATCTCATGCTCCGCCACCAGCCGATCGAAGATCCGCTTCACCGAATGGCGCTGCTTGAGAGGCGCATCCAAATCCGCCCGGAGCATTCCGTCGATCGCCGGCTTGTAGGGATCCAGACGAGAGCCCCGCGGCTTCATCTTCTTCCGCGGCTCCGGAAACACAGACTGAAGCGCCTTGCGGACCTCACGGCGATGAACCCCGTACCGCTCCGCCAGCAGACGGATCGACAGATCTTCCATCCGATGGTCACGGCGAATCGCCGCGTACAACTGGACTTTGCTCTTCGTTACCCGCATCGTGCCCCCTCACTGCGAGGAGCACAACGAGCATCCCACCGAACCAACCCCGGTGGGGCCAGAACTCGTTGTTACACCGTCCCGGCAACACAGGGTGGGGCCAACTCGGCCTCAAAGACGGGGCCAGCACTCACTGCTAGAGCCAGGCGGGAATGCAAGATGGTCACCGGCATCGACGACCACTCCCGGTTCGTCGTGATCGCCTCCGTCGTGGCCGTGCCCAGCGCCCGCGCTGTGTGCTCGGCCTTCACCGCCGCGATGCGACGCTACGGAGTGCCCTTCGAGGTGCTGACGGACAACGGCAAGCAGTTCACCGGCCGTCACATACGCCCCCAGCCGGTGGAGGTGCTCTTCGAGCGGATCTGCCGGGAGAACGGCATCACTCAACGGCTGACCAAGCCGCGTTCACCCACCACCACAGGCAAGATCGAACGCTTTCACCGCACCCTGCGTGAGGAGTTCCTCGATCACGTGGTGCCGTTCGAGTCGCTGGCCGCGGCCCAGGAAGCGATCGATGGCTGGGTGCACGCCTACAACCACCAACGCCCGCACCAGGCTCTGACCATGGCCACCCCGGTCAGTCTCTTCCGCCCCCACTCTCCCGTTCGAGACGGTGATGAGCGCCCTCAACAGGCCCTCGTCAAGCCGCAGTTGTCCATCGAGGTCATTGAACCGCCGGCTCTGCCACCGCAGGGGACCGCCGTCGAGTTCGAAGTGCGGGTGCCACCCAGCGGAGAGATCACCCTGGTGACCGGCAGGCAGCGAGTCGGTATCCACCAGGCACTGGCCGGCAGGACGCTGACCGTCTGGGCAGACCATCGCAGCGTCCACTTCCTCCTCGACGGGCACCTGGTCACGACAGTCCCGTCCCGGCTGCGGCCGGAGGATCTCGCCTACCTGACCATGCGCTACGGCGCCCGCCCGGCCAGTCCCGAACCCGTCACGTCTGCCCTGCCCAGGGCACGGAGCGGCAAGGCCATCTTGGCCGCCGGCGAGCCGGTCGAAGTCGAGCGAAAGGTCCAGCGGGACGGCCTCGTCGGCTTGGCAGGCGGCCAATACCAGGTCGGGTTCGCCCTGGCGGGCCGCACTATCACACTCATCCTGGACGGGCACCTCATGCATGCCATCGCCGACAACGCCCTGATGGGCACGTGGCCGTGTCCCGTTCCGGCCAGCCGTCTGGGGCAGCTCCGCGGGGCCCGGACGGCGACGACACCGCTGCCTCCTCCGCCACTGCCGACCGGTTCCATCCGGGCCCAGCGCAAGGTGCATGCCAGCGGCCGTTTCATGATCAATGGCCAGTTCATCAAGCTCGGCCCGCGGCATGCCGGGAAGATCGTCACCGTCGTCATCGAGGACACCCACTTCCGGATCCTGCACGGGGAAGACGAACTCGCCGTCAGACCCCGGAAGAACCCCGGACCGATCACCAAGCTCTACGTCAAAGGCATGGGCACCCAGCGAGACCGTCAAGAATCTCCTGACGACAAACCGTCAAGGAAGTCCTGAGTCCTTACACCGACAAGGCCCCCAGCGAAGGAGGGTGAGCGCCGCCCCGGCCCGCACCCTCACCCACCAAGGCGATGACGCCTCCGCTAACACCACCTGCAAATGGACCACTACGCCCGCCCCGCCCTGGACGTCGACCACCGCATGCCCAGCGCCTCAAGCTGCGCCCGCCGCTCCTGGCTGAGCTTGCTCTCCCGCTTCCGGACGTTGTCGAGCCACGACCCCAACCGCACTCCCACCACACCGTCAGCACCCCTCTGAGTGCCTGCCAGCCCGTCGGGCGCCAGGTGCTCCTCATGCTTCCTCGGCACCCGAAGATGCCCCTCACGGGCGTGGAATGCCTTCGCCGCCGCGAGGTTGAGCATCCACTTGTCGTCCTGCGTGCGTTTCACCGGCCGCTCCGACTCCTGGGCCGGCCCGAGCCCGAGCACGTTCTCCAGCAGCCACTGCTGCGCGGGGAGGAGTCCCTCCCACCCGAACCGGCACCCTTGTACCCACCGGCCGAGGTCCTCGCCCTGGACGACGACCACCCCCGCCTCCATCGGCATACGGCCGCCGTTCTTCAGGTGGTTTTGCACCAATCGCAGGCAGCGCTGCCATCCCGCGTGCCACGCCGGGCACCAGCCAGGATCGATCTCGTCCAATGCTTCCCGCCGCGTCCAGGACAGCCCACCGACCGCCTCCTCGTCGGAGACCTCAACCCCCTGCTCCTGCAGATCCTGGAGGCGGGCGTCCGCGAGCCGGGCGGCGGTGCGGAGGTTCTTCGCCCACGTCCCGACCGGATAGCCGTTCCAGACGGCGTTGGCCGACGGGAGGAAGTGTCCGTGCTCGGCAGCCCAGTGCCGTGCCGCTACCAGGCCTTGTTCGAAGGCATGGTCCTGGTGGGACCAGACCACTCCCAGCTTCTCCAGTTCCCGCACCCGCTCGGGCTCCAGTGTCTTGGCGCCGTGGGCGGTGCGCTGGTTCCGCAACCAGGTCCCCAAGGGAAACCCCGACGGCGTCCAGTCGTCCGGGGTGACGTAGTCGTACGGCACCCGCAACTCCCCACCCCGGGCGACGTCCCGCACATACCGGGCCGCAGCCGTGATCCCGTTGCGCCAGAAGTCCGTCTCCGGATGCAGCACCCGCAACGCCACGAACCGTGCCACCTCGGCCGGATCCCTGGGGGTGGAGAACTTCAACAGCTCCCTCGCCGGAGCACTCGGACCACGGGCCTCGCCCGGCTGCTCCTGGTCCACCTCGTCACCCGGTTCTGCGAGATCCTCGGTGTCCCAACTCCCGCTCCGGACACGGGGATCAGCAAGGGCCTCGATGGTGTCGGTGTCGTGGGCCCGCAGGGCTTCAAGCACCTTCCCGAGGGTTTCCGTGCCCGGTGAAACCACCATCTCACCGGCTTCCTCGTCAGGTCCGATGAACACCGGGACCACCAACGAAGCAATTTTCCCCTCACCCGGCTGCATACGAAGAGCCCGGCCGACCATCTGCACAATGTCGACCATCGAACCGCGCGCATCACAAAAAGCCACGGAATCACAGCGGGCCACATCAAGACCCTCACTCAGGATCTTCACCGAGCTGATCACCTTCAGCATCGCCGGATGCACCACCCCCGAACAGGCGCCCTGGCCGTCGGGACGCATGATGACGTCCGACTCGAACTCCGACAGCACCGCCCGCCGATGACCAGGCGCGTGCTCCCCATACAGCCACGACGCCCACACCCGCTCCGGCGGGTGATACCGCTTCGGATCCTCGCTGAACAACCGCGCCGCCACCGCGGGAAGGCCCTCCGCCATGGCTTCTGCCTCCGCGACCCGGGAGTGGAACGCCAGCGTCTTACGCAGATTCTCGTCCGCGGCGGCGGTCACCAGGCCCGCCTGGAGCGCGGCCAGCCGCGCCCCGCGCACCAGGTTGGAACCGCGGTCGCCGGCCGCCTGCGCGGCATAGATCTTGGGATCGCGGATGTCGACACAGATCACCTGGTACGGCGCAATCAGACCGCGCGAAATCGCCTGTGAGAGCGTCAATTTCCACGCCACAGGTCCGAATACAAGCGAGTCCGGACTCATACTTGCGATCAACCGCGGCGCCTCCCGGCCGCCCCTACGGGCGTCCTCGGCCGCCTCCCAGATCCGAGGGGTGGCGGTCATGTACAGACGCCGGACTGCCGGGATCTTCGTCTGGTCGTGCACCGCCGCCCACGGCTTCGACGCGTCACCACTTGTGCGGTGGGCTTCGTCCAAGATCATCAGGTCGAACGGCCCCATGCCCAGCTCGTGGGCTCGCTGCACGGTGGTGGAGGCGGAGGCATAAGTGCTGAACACCGTGACCGTGTCCTCGCCCCCGGCCCACGCCAGCAGCTCCGCCGGGTTCGTGGTGCAGGGGATGCCACCGGACTCCGCGCCCGCCAGCGAGCACGCCCCCACCATGGCCCCGCTCCGTCCGGCCCGCCGCCACTCAGCGGCCATCTGCGTCAGCAGATCCAGCGTCGGCACCAGCACCAACACCCGGCGGGCATGCAGGCGTTGAGCCGTCACGGCCGCGATCCGGGTCTTGCCCGATCCGGTCGCAGCGATCACCTGGCAGCGCAGCCCGTCCTCCGGCACCGGAGAGCCAACCGGGAGCTGAAGATGGCGAAGCGCGGCATCGACCGCCTCCTCCTGGTGCGGACGCAACGCGTCCCTCGGCATAGGACAGAACCCTTTCCTGACTAAGATGCTGCTCTTTTCCCGTGGCCCTGCGGCACACCGGCTGTATTCGCTACGGTTGATATCCCTGCACCGCCCACCGGTGAAAGCAGATGACGCAGTAGTGCAGAATTCCCGGCGCCCAGAGGGCCGAGAGGATGTCTATTCCGTCGAACCAAGGTAGCGCCCCTCTAAAAGTGACGCACCCGAATCCGAGGGAGTGACAGGAAGTGTCCGAAACTGGTAGCGTCATGTCGTGAGGCCAGAGGATTCAGCCCGGTTCCGGCCCGGTACGGGTGGGGTTTTCGGCCCGCTCCGGAGGGGGGCCGCCCCTCGCACCGTCCCCTTTACCCGGATCCGACACCCCGTCATACTACCGCTGTTGCGCTTTTCAGGGGCGCGCGGAGCGCGGCCCGTCGCTGGATCGCGGAGCGATCCGACCCCCGGAGCCGAAGGCGCCGGCCCGGAGTGCGGCGAAGCCGTACACCGGGACTGTTGGGC